>NZ_SMSC01000033.1:0-42650 GCF_004359955.1 Candidatus Thiosymbion oneisti | reverse complement strand
TAGATCACAAATTGCTTTTGCAATTTGAAACGGCCGCTCAGGAATTGAATCCGGAGACTTCAGAATATCTCGAAGTTGATCGATGTTCATTATATATGCTTCCATGCATTGAGCTTATCGTCCAGACACGTTATAAGCTTTTCTTTCCTTTCTAACGGAACCAATATAAGATGTATAATGATTTCATTTGGTAATCCGGAGTCTAAGAATATTTTGTAGTGTTTTCCAAACTCGGCTTTAAGATGATTAGTATAATCATCGCATACGGAATTATGTTCACCAACCGTTCTACTCTCGTATGTTAGAAGGACGGGAATACACGCACGCTTAAAGACTTCATCGAGTGTAGTATTTCGATGGATCAAACGAAGTAGTTCTTCTGCGTGGGGCCATTTTTTATCAATTTTATTGCTTATTAGCGCAAATTCTTGTCGTAGGTAGTCGGTATCAGTATGTAATCTAAGTTCTTTTATAACATCACGAATGGCAGCATTTATATCTTTATAAAATTTAACCTCGCCGATCCATAACTCAAGCCCCTCATCAGTATCGACGACATGAACTGCATCGAATCCTTTAATGGTATCGTTAGCAGAGTCTTTGTAATATATCTTTGAAATAGCAGGAATTGAGTTAAATACTTGACGGATAACCGAATGAAGTAAGATCTCACCAAACTCACCACGGTTCTTAAACTTGCCCGTATTGTAGATAATCTTTGCCGCCTTTCTGAACAATGAAACAGCGTTTGCATGATTCATTTCCTCCAGTTCATCATAGGTCAATGAGAACTCGGGAAGCCATTCCATCAAGTGGTCAGCAAATTGAGTATATCGCCATTGACCACGTTCGTATCCAACAGACAAACCGCATAGTCTTGGTTCAGAACCCAAATCATGGACAACAACATCAAGAAACGGATCTGGTGTTGGTAGATTCACTATAGGGCACCTTGAAAAATGGGTATTTTTACTGACTACAACGATTCTAACCCATTGATCATTAACACGTATAGTGGACAGAACTTGTATTTTTCAAGGTGTCCTGTAGTCATCCTCCTTTTACACAGATTTTCACAGATGAAAAACGAAATAATCTGCGAAAATCTGTGCAATCTGTGGATAAAACATCGGATGTCGGAATTCCCTCCGTCACCCGCAACCTGCGCGGGTGAGTACCCGATAGGACCGATTCAACACTCGCGCAGCCCAAGCACATCCTGCATGTCGTAGAGCCCTTGCTGCTTGTCGGCGATCCAGCGTGCTGCCCGGGTCGCTCCGCCGGCGAAGGTCATGCGGCTGGAGGCCTGGTGGGCGATCTCTACCCGTTCTCCCTCCGCGGCGAACCAGACCGTATGCTCACCCACCACATCGCCGGCGCGGATGGTCTCGAAGCCAATGGTCTCGCGCTTCCGCGCTCCGGTGTGTCCCTCTCGGCCGTAGACGGCGACCTGTTGCAAGTCCCTGCCCAGGGCCTGGGCGATGACCTCTCCCATGCGGATCGCGGTGCCGGAGGGGGCATCCACCTTGTGGCGGTGGTGGGCCTCGATGATCTCGATATCGACCTGGTCCCCGAGCACCCGAGCGGCGACGTCCAGCAGCTTCAGGCATAGGTTGACGCCGACGCTCATGTTGGGGGCGCAGACGATGCCGATCGCGGCCCCCGCTTCGGCGATGGCCCGGCGCTGATCGGGGGTAAACCCCGTGGTCCCGATGACCATCCGCTTCCCGGCGCGCCGGCACAGCTCGAGATGCTGTAGGGTAGCGACGGGGGTCGTGAAGTCGATAAGCACGTCGAAGCCCGTGAGCAGGGGTTCCGGATCCGGGCGTACTTCTATGCCGAGGCGCCCGATGCCGGCCAGCTCACCGGCATCCGCCCCCAGCAGGCTACTGCCCGGTTGCTCGGTGGCGACGCCGAGGGTCAGGCCCTCGGCCTGGGTAACCGCCCGGATCAGGGCACGTCCCATCCGCCCCCCGGCCCCGGCGACCGCGATTCTGATCTTCGTCATTGTTTTCTCCTCCGGTCGATCGTGGGTACCGCATCCAAACAGTCCCGCAAGGTCGTGAGCGTCTCATTCTCGGCGTGCCGAAAGGCCGTCAGTCTGCGCAGGGGGCTATAGTCCTCGATCAGCTCCCCGAGTCGCCTGACCTGCCGACCGGGATTGAACTTTTTGCGCTTTCGCCCCGTGAGCTCGCTTGCTTTGAGCAGCAAATCATAGAGCATCCGTTTGGGATCCGGGATCTGCTCCAGCGTATCAATGGCCGGCATTGTGAGGCTCACTCCGCTACGGGGATTGCCGGCCGCACACCGTAAGGCCGGTTCATCGATCAGGAACCAGGCCTCCTGCATCCGGACCGGGACGACCGGGACCTGTGGGTCCGAAAGCCCGACTACGGCATCTTCGATCTCGGCAACGCGCCCTTCCAAGGATTCTCCCTCCGCGTCCCGGTGGATGAAGAGTACATCGCACGGATAGAAATCCAGTGCCGCTTCGATACGGCCACGCAGGTCCTTGGGTGGATTCGGCAAACGGCGCAGATCCGCCCAAGTCCCATTAATTGCAAACCGGAAATGCTGTTGGAGTATCCAGGTGATGGGGTGAATCAGGACGGCATCCGAGCTGCCATCCGTCAGCAACCTGAACTCGAGTCGCTCCATGACCGCCATTACAATGCCAATTTCGGTTGCAAGTCCTCACGATCCATCACGCGTCGGTCGTCCCCTTTACGCTTCGGATTACCTTTCTCAGCGACAGGTTGCAGAAATGCGAGCGCCTTGCCTTTGGCGATGACGGCCATATGCGCTGCTTTCGTTCGCCAGGTATAGGCTACGAAAGAGCTACGAAAGGACACCCCCTTTATCAGGCTACCCTCGACCACTTGTTGCTCCGGTACCGCGAATACCAGGGTGTCGTCCGGGACCTGGCCGACGACGACCGGAGAGTGGGTATTGATGATGACTTGACGCAAGGGGTTGTCGTCGTCGACGGCCAGCCCCGGATCCACGACGATGTCCTGGAGCAGCCTGAGCATGGTCCCCACGCGCTCCGGATGGATCCCGTTTTCCGGCTCCTCCATGCAGATCAGGCCGGTCAGGGTCGGATCGATCTCGATGCTCGCCAGTGCCAGAAACCGCAGGGTCCCGTCGGACAGGGCCTTGGCCGGCAATTCGGTCCCGTAGCGATCCGTCAGCAACAAGGTCAGGAGCTCGCGTTTATCGTCGCGGTCGATACCTACCCGACCGACCTGGTCGATCAGCTCGGACAGCCGGTTTGCAATCCGGGTAAGCCCCTGAAGTATCCCCACATTATTGCAATCTAAAACAACGAGTTATGGAGCGAATGAGCGGCCACGATGCCCTCATGGCTCGTTTCCACGCTCCAGCGTGGGAATGCCGTTGTGGCCGCTCCAGCGGCCAAGGTTTCATGACGCTGGAGCGTCTGGATTTGCTCCCACGCTGGAGCGTGGAAGCCAGAGGCTGATTTGTGGGGATACTTCAGGGTAAGCCCCCGTTCGCTGCTCTCCTCCGGCGCGGAGTGCCCGCCGTCGTCCCGTGCCTGCTCTTGGGACAACCGAAACAGGGTAGCGGGCAGATGGGCGCCGCTCAGGGCCAGTTGGGACGGGGCGTCGAATCCGTCGGGTGCCCGTAGCGCCGCGGGCTCCAGCTGCAGCAGACGCCAGTTGAGCATTTCCCGGCGGGCCAGCACCGCGGTGGGGCTCTCCTGGGCATTGACGGTCGAGAGCACGGTTCGCGGCAGTTTCTCGGCCTGGAAGAGCCGCGTGCGGCCACCGCTGGTCGAGCTGTCCTGGTGCAACTTCACCACGCGGAATTCGCCTTCGTGGATCTCGGTCGAGATGTAGGGACTGGTGCGCCGTCCCTTGACCACCGAATCACGCCACTTCGGCGTATGCCGGAAGGGTAGGTGGGTATGAGCCTCACCCTTCTTGATGTATTCGAGGGTCTCTTCCACCAACTCGATCCGGGGCCTGGAGACGGCTCCTGCCGGCGGTCGATACCGGAGCTCAAGACTATAGACGAGGAAGGTCGTCCTGGCCTCCGCCGGTTGGTCGAGATCATCGCTCCCCGCGGGGGGCACCAGCATCTCCGCCTCGATCTCGAGGGGCAGTAAGACACCGGCCTCCGTTTGCGTGAACAGATGTCGAATGTCGGAGACCAAGCCCTTCTCTCCGCGCACGGCCATCGCCGCATCCATGATCGGCGCATCCATCAGGGCATTCAGGAACAGCATGACGTCGAACAGGTTCGACTTGCCGACGGCATTGGCCCCGGCGATGCAGGTGAAGGGACCGAAGTGGAGATCCACATCAATCAGGTTCTTGAATCCGTTGACGCGCAGCCGGGTCAGCATGGGGAAAAAAGCCTGGTCTTGTAAGTCAGGCCGCATCTTAGCCTAAGATGGGATGACTACAATGGGTTCCAGGGTGAGCGCGCATCGATAACGATAATCGCCAAGGATATGCTTGTGTAAACCGCCGATTCACGCCGTTGAAACGATGAAAACCTCTGCATCCCGGTCCGCTCCGGACCGCCGCCTCAGTGTCGCCCCCATGCTGGACCGGACCGACCGTCACTGTAGATATTTCCTGCGCCTGATCAGCCGGCGCATCCTGCTCTACACGGAGATGGTGACCACCGGCGCCCTGCTCCACGGGGATCGCGACCGCCTGCTGGGCTTGGATCCCGCGGAGCATCCAGTGGCGCTCCAGCTCGGGGGCAGCGATCCGAAGCAGCTGGCCGCCTGTGCCCACATGGCTGAGCAAGCGGGTTTCGATGAGATCAATATGAACCTGGGCTGCCCCTCCGACCGGGTGCAGTCTGGGCGTTTCGGGGCCTGCCTGATGGCCGAGCCGGGATTGGTCGCCGATTGTATCGCGGCCATGCAGGAGGCGGTGTCCGTACCGGTGACGGTCAAGACCCGCATCGGCATCGACGAGCGGGACAGCTACCGGGAACTCCACGACCTGGTCGGCGCGCTGGCGGCGGCCGGCTGCGATGCCGTGATCGTCCACGCCCGCAAGGCTTGGCTGAAGGGCTTAAGTCCCAAGGAGAATCGGGAGATTCCGCCTCTCCGCTACGAGGTGGTACAGCGGCTCAAGGGGGATTTCCCCGCTCTACCCGTGGTTATCAACGGCGGCATTACCACGCTGGCGCAGGCCCGGTCCCTGCTGCGGGGTCTGGATGGGGTCATGATCGGCCGTGCGGCCTACCACAACCCCTGGCTGCTGGCGACGGCGGACCTTGAGATCTTCGGCGACTACCGCCCCCCGCCCAGTCGCCGCCAAGTCCTGGCGGCATACATCGCCTATCTGGAGCGGGAGCTGGCGGCCGGCGTGCCGCTGCATGCCATGACCCGCCACATCCTCGGCCTCTTCCGCGACCGACCGGGGGCGCGGCGTTGGCGGCAGGCTATCAGCGGGCCTGCCCAGCGGCCCGGATGCGACGGCAGCTGGTTGCTGGAGGTGGCCCCGCCGGACCCGTGATCCGACCCTTCTTTCACCGATAACTCAGTGAAAGAAGGCGTGCCATAGGAAGACAATGGCCGCTCCCGCCATTGTCCATAATAAGCTTGGGGAATAGATGGTTCTTCAAGTTTGTAGTAGAGTACCATTTCCTGGACGATTCTTCGATTGTATTACGTCTTTCTTGTCGCCTTTCTTCCAATAGTATTTGCGCTACTTTTTCTATGCTTAGTCGATTATCTTCATACCTTCTCCAAAGGGCAAGCATACCGAGAGCAGGAACCAGGTAATTTTTGACAATTTCCATATTTGTTCCAACATTCTCGCCGAGCCCATGATCGACTGTTTTTGCATGGGCAAGCTGCCGCAAACAATCCCTCTTATCGTTAAGCAAGCGTTCATAAAAGTTATCTTCTACGAGCCGAAGACAAGGTATCGAATCACTTTCGATTTGCTTTTCCAGTTTATCATTCATGCGAAAGCAAATTATCTTACACATATCCAAAACGGCACGTTGAATGTGTCCCTCCATCCTTCTGAGATTTAGTTTTGTCTCGCTATTAGGATATGAAATATAGCGCATGAAATGATCAAGAGCATTTCGATATTCATTCCACACCTGTATGGGCAGCCTAAAAGCAAGTGATTCAAACATAGCTACGAGGTAGCGTGCACTCAACCACTATGCACTAAAGTGCATAGGTTGCCCCCTGGACTGAAAGTCCTAAATCATTCCAGGATAATGTTTCCTGTATCCATATTGGATGGGTGACGGTGATGCTCCAAGTATTCTTGAACCATTTCGTCTGTTACATTCCCTGTTGTCTAAGCACCCTATCCTATCGCCCAAAAATATTTTCCCCAATATCGTTTTTTAGCTCGGGGAATTCGCTTTGAAGAAACGGTATGATTACTGCATCTTTGATCGCTCATTAGCTCATTATAGAATACCTATGTAGCAGCTAAAGCCTTGCACTAAAGTGCATAGTTTTGGACTAGCGTGCTGGGACAATAAAATACAAACGTACTGATTGTTGATAGTCCGCAGGAGACGTAGCAACATGCTGTTCTGCCGCCTCGACAAGTTCCTCTGCGGACGTAAAAAGAAAACGATTTATCTGTGACATGTACTTTTGGTACAACAAAAAACCAACTACCGTAGTGGTTGGTTTAATGGCATACGTTGGCCGAAAAGAACTTAGTCTTTCGGGAGATAGTCCGGACGATCTAAGAGTGTACAACCCTGCGACGGTACCCTTTCATCAATCTCTATAGGCATTGTATCAATCGCGCTATAGATTGCTAATGGCTCTAAATCCTTTAGATCGGTATTCCAAAACGCCTTGGATTTTTCTTCGAGGCTTTTGGGACTGCCGTGTGGATCTGTCATTTGGAAAATCCCCCCGATGTTACCTCTGTTGTTACATTAACGAGTATGATATGCGCTAATCACCTCCACAAATCTTTTCGTGAGCCTCCTATAAGCGGCCCTTTGAGAATCATCTTAGCGATCTCGCTTTCAGAACGGCGATAATACGGATTCTCTGGATCGTCATGCGCTCGAAGCTGACAAATCTGCTGTTTAATCTCATGATCGTCCTCACCGAGACGAATAGTGATGGTTTTTGCCACTGAGTGATACCTGCCAACACGAAGAAGATTGCTTTAATGTGTAGCAGTATACAGCACTGCACAGCAAACTCAACCACTACCAGCTGAAGCTGGTAGGTTGGGCCACTAAAGTGGCCCTCGGCGGACTCAACCGCCGACTGAAGATAATCCATCTGGAAGATGGAGGTTTGTACCTCGATCCGCCTTCGGCGGACTGAAGTTTTTGGAGACAATCAACGATCTTATGCCTGTTTGTCAGCCTGAAGCTAATTTCTGCCTCTTGGATAACGGTTTGCTGCCTTTGACAATCATGCTTTTATAATCAATAGGTTAGTTCTTAGGCAGTCTCTAAGGATTCCACAGCCGGCAAGGAGACGGTCGAGTCGGACAACCGGGCTTGAAAAGAAAACCGAACGACTCAAGATCGAAAAATCCGTCCACCGTTTTCATCAAGCACAGGGGATTGCTATCATGACCATCGAGCGTATCGTTCTGGCCTTTGCCGGTACCGCCATCCTGCTCTCTCTCGGCCTGGCCTACTCTGTCAGTCTCTATTGGCTCTGGTTCACCGCATTCGTGGGCTTCAACCTCCTACAGTCCGCCTTCACCGGATTCTGCCCTTTGGCTATCATCCTCAAGAAGCTCGGACGCAAACCCGGAAACGCATTCTGAACCGGACGCGACCCGCAAAACCGGTAGCCTGGTCGCCGAGTCGAAACCGCAAAGGCGCGGAGCTTTTCGATCCTCCCCGGACCCGAAGAAGCGTGTAGGACGGGGTATAGAACCACGGATGCACACGGATAGACACGGATCGATTTTATCGGTGTTCATCCGTGTCCGTTCGTGGTTCCTTTCCGGTGAGCTCTTTCCGGGGCCGCGACGAGGTAACGAACCAAATCGTGTGTGCCCGCCTCGTCCGAGACATCCAGGATCCGCGAGGCATCACGGTCTTTCTTTGAAGCACGCCATCAAGCTTGCGGCTTGTAGTCCGAGGGTGGCTCGGAGCCTGTACCGAAGAGGAATTTCTCCATTTCCCCTTCGAGAAAACGTCGGGCCTTGGGCTCCATGGGGCTGAGGCGGTACTCGTTGATGAGCATCGTCTGCTGACGCAACCAATCCTGCCAGGCCTGCTGGGAGATATTGTCGAAGATGCGCTTGCCGAGATCGCCCGGATAGGGTTGCCGATCGAGGCCTTCCGCCTCCCGCTGAAGCCTGCTGCATTGAACCATTCGACTCATTAGGATTCCTCTTTAAGTGTTGGAAGAGTGCCTGTGATCTCCCGCAGGATGCGGGCGACGGGCGCGGCCAAGCCCAGGGCGATCGGCTGCTGCAGGTCACACCAGAACGCCCGATCGCCGTCCGCTATCGCCTGGGGCTCGGATTGCAATTCGACCCGCAGCGGTCTGATGTCCAGAAGAAAGTGGGAGAAGGTATGACGGCGGGCCGGCAGCATTTCAACCCGACGCGGAACCACACCGAGGCGCCGTCGGCACCAGTCGGCCACGTCCTGTCCGGGACCGCACTCAGGTAAGCTCCAGAGCCCGCCCCAGATCCCGGTGGGCGCACGCGGCTCCAGCAGCACTTCTCCGGCCGGGTTGTGCACCACGAGCAACCGTGACTCCCGGACCGGCAAGACGGTTCGCGGCTTCGGCTCCGGAAAGGCGGTCGGCTTGTCTTGCAACAGGGCCGTGCAGCCGTGGGCGAGAGGACAGCAATCGCAACCCGGTTGGCGACGGGTGCAAAGGGTGGCGCCGAGATCCATCATGGCCTGATTGTAGGCACGGGCCCCGGTCCGTGGCGTGCAGGCCTCCGCGAGTTCCCACAAGCGACGCAGCACGGCGCCGTGGCCAGGCCAGCCGGGGACCGCGAAGCACCGGGCCAATACCCGCTTTGCGTTACCGTCCAGGATGGGGTGACGCTGACCGAGGGCGAGGGACAAAATCGCCCCGGCAGTGGAACGCCCGATCCCCGGAAGCCCCTGGACCTGTCGGATGTCATGCGGAAAGCGCCCGCCGTGGTTGGCAAGGATAAGACCTGCGGCCCGATGCAGGTTCCGGGCGCGGGCATAGTAACCGAGACCCGACCACAGGTGCAGGACCTGGTCGAGGTCCGCTGCGGCCAGGTCCGTCACGGCGGGGAAACGGGCCAGAAAGCGCTTGAAGTAGGGGAGGACGACGGCAACCTGGGTCTGCTGGAGCATGATCTCCGAGACCCAGACCCGATAGGGGTTCGGGTCCCGCTGCCAGGGCAGGTCCTTGCGGCCATGCTGCTCGAACCAGGCCAATAAGGGACCTGCTATCCGGTCAGTCTCCACCCGAGCTTATTCCCTTCTGTTGTGATTTTCTTGTGATTCGATCGACCGTGCGAAGTGCATATGTCGTAGAGCCCTGCGCAATGTACCCATAGATGGTATCCAAGTGCTCCTCTGCTGTTTCCGTCCAATGAACTTTCATTCAGGAAGCTCGTATTTTCCTCTGATTTCTTTTACATCCTTGGTTCTGCCCGCATTGCTGTCTTCCAGTTCCCGCTCAATGGCTTCACGCACATAAATTTCGTGCATCAAGTCATCCCATGTTGCATCGGCCGCTAGTTGATCGACCAGTCTATAAGCATCTTTTTTTCTGACTAGGGTAGACATCTGTGTGTCTCCTCCTGGTAGGATTCCGGGGACAGGATACTTAGAAGCTGTCCGGTTAGGGGTATGATAAAGGTAAGGATCAACGCCCGGGTAGTGGTTAAGCCCTATCGGCGGGTTGCGCGGCCCCGACGCACCGGGATGACCGCAGCTGCGCGAGGGGCCGCTTACCCGCCCTACGTGCTTCCGCAAAACCCATAGGCAAGGGGTATGACAAAGGCCAGGATCAGCGCCCGAACAGGCTCTTCAGGCCCTGGCCCAATCCTTTGATTCCGGTGCGCTCTTCCAGGGATTGGAACAGCTCCTCGCCCTGTTCGCCGAGTCTGCGTTTGGCCGCCGTGCCCAGCACGCTACCCAGGTCCAGATCCCAGCGGGGGTAATCGAAGGACCCCGTCAGATGCACGGGAATGGGGATCCCTTCCAGTTCCTTGATACCACGACCCTGCGGCGGCTTGACGAACATAGGCTCGAAGCGGTAATCGATGCGCCCCTGGACGAGATCGAGGGTACCGGCGCCGGTGATGCGAAGATGGTCCGCGGTCGCGACCAAATCCCGGTTGCTCAGGACCCCGTTCCGGACCTCGGCACTGGCGCGCAGGTCCGTAAATTCGGTCTGCATCGGCAAATCCTCCGGCGCCGCTGCGCCCGACAGCCGGGCATTTGCTTCCCGGATCAATCGCTCCAGGTTGACGCCTTTGATCACACCATGTGGGAAGCGGATCGCCAGGGTGCCGGCAAGGCTGCGCCGGAGTGCGTCCGCGCTGCGGCCGGTGGCGGCCAGGTCGGCGGTAATCTCGCCCCGCCCGCTCACCCGGTCGCCCCAGGGCAGGTCCGCGAGCAAGCGACCGGACTCGACCTCCTCCGCGCGCTGGACCAACGCAACCCTGGGCTCGGTACCCCTGATGTCCAGGGCTAGTCTGCCCGCCAAGCTGCCCTCACAGAAGCGCTGTACCCGATTGGCGACCTCCAGGCTCCCATCCTTGGCCCGAATCTCCAGATCGGTATCACCGAATCGAAGCCGGGCCAGTTCGAGCTCGCCGATGCGTAGGCGGCCTTCCAGATCCAGGTTGCCGATGGGTCCCGCGATAGCCGGAGCGCTCGCCGGTCCGGGTGTAGGGGCCGACGGCAAAGGCGGTTGCTGGTCTTTCGCTCCCGGATTCGCCGCTCCGGGCATGGGGGCCGATACCGCCGGGGGCTGGCCCGAGACAGGGGCCACCGCTGCGGTCGCCTTACCCGTGTCGGGTCCCGCGGGCGTGGCGGTAGACTCGTCCACCGGTGCTCGCTGTTGTGATACCTGCCCCGGCTGCGCCGATGTTTGCTCGCTAGGGGGCAGATAGGCATCCAGGTCGAGCCGATCGGCCACCAGGTCGAACCGAGAACCCAGGGGGCTGGTCGAGACCTGCTCGATCTCTCCGGTAAGCTTCGTCTCATCGACGCCCAGCACCAGATCCGACACCCCGAGCCGTCCGTTCTCCAGGTGCCAGCGGGCATCCAGGGAGCAGCGCCGGAAGGTCTCCGGATCCGCTGTTCGTGGTAACGGCAGACCCTGGTGCGTCAGCCAGGCCCGTAGATCGAACGCATCGACCCTCAGGTCACCGGTGAACACCGGGGTGGACAGCAGCGTCTGTCCCAGCAACCTGCCGCTTGCCGATAGGGCCCCGGAACGGATCGCAAGCTCGGTGACCTGGAGGCGCTCGGTACTCAGATCCAGATCCAAACCTGCATTGACCCTGGCCTCGACGCGGCCTTCGGACAGGGCTGCGCCGAAGATCCGGACCTCGAGGGCTACTTGGTCGGCCAGATAGTGCCCGGTATCGAGGTCCGCATCCACCCCGGTACGCAATAGAAAATCCGCGGCCAGGTCACGATCCAGGCCGAATCCTTCCAGCCGCATCAGTAGTGGCTCCAGCCGTATCGGCTGCGAGCCGTCGCCGATCCGGAGGTTACCCTCGGCGTGCACAGCGGCGGGCCGGCCCTCGCCGCCGGTACGCATCGAGCCGGTCACGCGCCAGGCCACAGGTCGGTCAGGTGCGACAGGTCTCGCCCTGGCCTCCAGGCTATCGAACTCCAGCCGCTGCCCGGACCGGCGATCATCCCAGGTTACCTGGGCATCCGAGAGCTCGACCTGGCCGATAGGGGGCCAATCGGTTGCGGGATCGGCCTCGGCGGCCCAGGCGTCGAAGGGGCCCGGCGAGCGCGATGGCCCTGCCAGGCTCCAGGGTCCGAGCGTCCGGCCCGCCCCCCTCGGTACTGGTGGGACCTGACCGGCATCCCAGTTCGCACGCCCCTGCCCGTCGCGGATCAGATGCAGGCGCAGCCCCTCCACGCGCACCCGGGCCAATTCGAGCCGTCCCGCAAGCAGGGGCGCCCAGCGCGGATAAAGCCGCACCAGATCGATCTCGGCCAGGGCCGGCAGGCCATCGAGCGCCCCAGGCACCGACGCCTGCCTGATCTCCAGGACCGGCTTGGGAAACAGCGCGACCCGCAGGTCCCCCGCGATGACCAGTTCGTGACCGGTAGCCGCCGTGAATTCGGTCCGAATGTCGTCCTTGTAGGCATTGAGGTCGACCGCGTAGGCAGCAACGACCAGAGTGGCAACCGAGAGCAACAAGAGGACGGCGAGGAATTTCAGTAGCTTGTTCATACGTGATGTAGATACCCGTCAGGAACAGGGATACGCAAAGGGACCGTACACCTGAGGCCGCAAGGCGAAGCAAAATGGTACGCCCTTTCGGTGCACTTTGTATCTTTGCGGTTCAAACGACCAGGGCTACCGAATAATAAATTTATTAAAATCAATAAATTCAAACTGTTATGGATCAAACATAACAGTAGGCTTTAATTATAAGTTATTGATTTTAAAGGTCATTCGGTTGCCCTGTTCAAACGACTCTGCGGCCAACAACCATAGCCTCATTGCAGCCCAATGCCATTAGGTTAGCTGATGACCGCTTGTCGTGGTCGGTCAGGATGCGGAAGAGAAAACGACGAAGTGCGCGAATCAGCGCGAACAAGATCCCTCCCTTCGGTTCGGGATGACAATTTCGCGCGGATTCGCGTGAGTCGTCGTTTTTCCTCTTTTTCGCTGACCGGTAACGCTTAACTTAATGGCATTGCATTGCAGCCAGGTAAACTGGGCGACTGGAAGCCGGAAGTTTATCCGGGCTTGCCCGGTTGCTCGTGGCCCAGGCAAAGACCGCGGTACTGTCGGCGATGTATATTCCGCCGGAACCAAGAGGGGAGCAACATGCCAGATCGAATCTTCATCAACTACAGCCGTACGGATCAGGAATACTCCGATGCCTTCTATAAGCACCTACGCGTGGCCTTGGGGAGCGATGAGCGCCTGGAGATCTGGGCAGATACCGAAATTGAGGCGAGCGCTGACTGGGACCGGGAGATAGAAACCACCTTAGAGCAGATCCGCGTCGCAGTTCTGTTGGTCTCGACCGATTTCCTGGACTCGGAGTGTATCCGAGAGCGGGAGCTTCCACTCTTGCTGCGCCGCCGGTTGCAGGAAAAACTGATTCTCACCCCCCTCTTCGTCAGGCCCAGTGTCGTTGACGAATGGGAGTTCCCGGTCCAGATCCCCGGTCAGGACAGTCCTCAGCAGATACGGATCACCCAATTCCAAGGACTCAACACCCCTGGTAATCCGCTCAGTCGGCTGCCCGAATCTGATCGAGAGATCGTCCTTCTCCACGCCGCCCGGACCGTGCGTGATTTGGCATTGCGTCCGTACCAGCCGGGCGACCGTGACCGGCAGCCTTTCCAGCCGCTGATCGATACCGACATCACTCCCCTGGAGAAGGCTGATGTGATGATCTCCAATGCGACCTCCAGTGGCCGGCCGATCGTTGGGCTTGGCTGGTCGAACGAAGAAGCATTGGAAACCCGGATGCGCCTGCGGACTTTTGAGGATGATTGGGATGCGCCAGGGATGGAGGTATACGACGAATTGTAGGCGCGGCGATGTCATTCTTGTTCGTTTCCCAAACTCGGATTTGAAGACGTACAAGAAACGGCCAGCCCTGGTTGTGCAAGCGGATGGGTTAAACACTGCCTTGGGGCAACGGATTGCCACCTTGATCACATCCAATCTCGCAAGGACGGGTCAGACCAGAGTCTTGGTGCAAAAGGATAGCGATCTTGGAAAATGTATGGGGCTCCGTATGGATTCTGTCGTGGTAACGGACAATCTGGTGACGGTGCTGGAACGGGAGATGGATAAGGTGATTGGAAAATGCGGGGAAATGGGCCTGGTAGAGAATGCGTTGCGAACGACTTTGGCCTTATGAGCACATGCCGTCGGGATGCTCAAAATGTGCCCACCACCGCCGTGCTCGACGCTCCTAAATCACGATCCGGCCACGCCGCTTATGGGCTTATCGCCGGGGGCGAGCGGTAGACTGATTCGCCCGTCATCCCAGCTCCCAGGCCGGTCGGGGCGGGAACACCAGCGCTCGAGCAAACGGACGAAGTCGGCCCGGGGTATCTGCTCCGCACCCATGCGGATGAGGTGGGCGGTCAATGCTTGGCAATCGATGAGGCGGAAACCCCGCTCCGCGAGTCTCCCGCACAGATGGACGAGGGCCACCTTGGAGGCGTCGCTGATGCGGGTGAACATGGATTCGCCGAAGAACACCCGGCCAAGGGCCACCCCGTAGAGTCCTCCGGCCAGCGCGCCGTCCTGCCAGATCTCGACGGAGTGGGCGAACCCTCGGCGATGAAGCCTCCGATAAGCAGCGATCATCTCGGGTACCAACCAGGTACCGCCGCTCCCGGCGCGGGGTTGGGCACAGGCGGTGATAACAGCGTCGAAATCCCGGTCCATGGTGGCGCCGAAACGGTCCTTGCGTAGGGTCTTGCGCAGGGTTCTGGAAATTCGGAGCCGCTCCGGGAAGAGAGTGGTCCTAGGGTCGGGAGACCACCAGAGGATGGGATCGCCGGCACCGAACCAGGGAAAGATACCGCGCCGATAGGCGTTAACCAGTCGCGTCACGCTCAGATCTCCGCCTACCGCGAGGAGACCGTCCGGCTCCCGCTCCGCCGTTTCCGCGTCCGGAAAGGGTGCCTGGGGGTTCCTGGGATCAAGGAGGTAAAGCATTGCAAGCGGCAGCACGTACCGGGACGAACAGGATGATCCTCACGGAAAAGTTATCCGCAAATCAACGCAAATGGGCACAATGAGATGAAGGACCGTCGATCATGGTGAGCCGATTCCGACCGATTTGCGTTCATTTGCGGAAAAAATTTCCAATGGAACAACTCAACCGATGTTATTCGGCTGGCTCCCCAGGCTCCAGCGTGGGGAGCCAGCCGAAAATCAATGGGTTAGTTTTTAGACAGCCTCTCAGCCATCCGTTGCTGATGGGTCTCGACTAAGTTGGCGTGCTCACTGCGGTAAATGCTACGCGGGGTGTACCGGAGTCGGGTCGGCACACCGCCTTCAGTAGGCAGTCCCGACACTGACTGGCCGGGTGGCTGTAGCGGGTACGCCGGATGCCGTTCTTGTGATGCGGTTGGCCGCGCGGGGGCAGCAACTCACCGGCGGGGCAGATGTAAACATCATTCGTTTGGTTGTACTGAAAGCGTTTGCCGCTGAGGCGACCTTGGCCCGTGACCGCTTTGTGTTTGTCCGGGATTGGGACGTAGACAGTGGCACCGGCGGCGTCGCAAGCGGCCAACTCGACCTCGCTGTAGTAGCCCGCATCGGCAACCACGGTCAGGCTTTCCACGCCGAGCACCGCCATGGTCTGCTGGCACTGACGGCTGAGCTGGTTTTGATCGTTCCCAGCGTTGGTGACTTCGTGATGCACAATGAGCTGGTGTTTCCCATCGACGCCGCTTTGCACATTGTAGCCGGTGACGTGCTGTTTGCCCTTGTTCAAGGCCCGCGCATCAGGGTCGGTGCGGGAGCGCTGGGTCTCACCACGCTCCTCAAGCTGCTTGCGTTGTGCCTGCTGGCGGGCCTGGTGCGCCTTGAGTTCATCCAACTTGCTCACCAGCGCGGGGTCTTCACCCAACCGGTCGCCGGCCTGGTTTTCCTGCGCGTCGTTGGCATCCAGACACTGGGCGTAAGCGTCCAAATCACGCTCGATCTTCTTGAGTTCGGTTTCCAAACGCTTCTTGGTCTTGATGCTGGCGTCACTGGCGCTGGCCTGGAAAAACGAGCCGTCGATACCGATGGTTTCTCTGCCCAGCAGATCGAGTTCTTGGCACAGCACGATGAAATCACGGTTGGCCGCCCGCAACGCGCTCCCGTTGACCCGTCGAAACTCAGCGCTGGTGCGGTAGCTCGGGACTAATCCCTCCTGCAGCCATTCCAAAAAACCAGGCAGCTCGATCCTGCCGATCACTTTGCCGATGGGGTAGCTGAATAGTTACCGGATGAAAATCATATCTCTTATACTCTAACCAATCCGGTCTCCATCGTTAAGTTGTTGTTGAGCGATTTACATGCAATCGATCCGAAATCCGGTAGCGCCGAAAGGAAACATCCCCTATCTCGCCGTGTCCCTCCGGCCGATAGTCTCCTGGCTGATCCTGCCGGCGCTTCTGCTGTGCGGCCCGGCGCCGGCTGCCACCGGTCCCGAGCGCTTGCAGGACTACCTGAGGGGGCTCAGGTCATTGGTCTCCGACTTCAGGCAGATTACCCTGAATGTCGACGGGGGCCGCATAGTGGAATCGAAGGGCACCTTCTATCTCAGGCGTCCCGGCCAATTTCGATGGGAATACGAGAGTCCGGTCAAACAGATCATCGTCGCCGACGGCAAGCGCGTGTGGCTGCACGATCTGGAGCTGGATCAGGTCTCCCACCAGAGCCAGGCCAAGGCCTTGGGTGGCACGCCGGCCCAGCTGCTGGCGATGGAAGGGCCTGTCGACCGTCACTTCAAGGTGACCCCCTGGGACGCCGGAGACGGGCGCGAATGGGTCGAGTTGCGGCCCAAGGCCAAGGATACCCAGGTGGTGAGGATCCGCATCGGCTTCGCCGGCAAGCGTCTCGACACCTTGCTGATGGACGACAGCTTCGGTCAGCACACGCGCTTCGTCTTTACAGGGACCAAACGTAACCCGAGGCTCGACAAGGACCTGTTCCACTTCGACGCATCCAGTGCCGTCGATTTTCTGCAGATCGATTGATTCTACTTTGTCACATCCGGTCTGACCGGCTGCTTGTGCCGGATTTCGTTCGGAGTGCGCCGGCAATCCGACATGCCGACCCCTGTGCCTAAACCGCTCTTCTCCACTGCGCCCGCGGCACCCCTGGCCGACCGCATGCGGCCGCGCACGCTGGAAGAGATGTGCGGACAGTCCCACCTCCTCGCGCCCGGCAAACCGTTGCGCCGGGCCATCGAGGCGGACCGACCCCATTCCATGGTCTTCTGGGGACCGCCCGGCACCGGAAAGACCACCTTGGCGCGTCTCCTGGCGGCCTATTCGGGGGCCAATTTCCGCAAGCTCTCCGCCGTACTCTCAGGCGTCAAGGACATCCGCGAGGCCGTGGCCGAGGCGCGCAAGGTCTGGGAACGGGAGGGTCGCGGCACCATCCTCTTTATCGACGAGGTACACCGCTTCAACAAGAGTCAACAGGACGCCTTTTTGCCCCATGTGGAAGCGGGGACCCTGATCTTCATCGGCGCTACCACCGAGAACCCTTCCTTCGAGCTCAACAACGCCTTGCTGTCCCGGGCCCGGGTCTATGTACTCAAGCCGTTACGGATCGAAGATCTGGAGCGCGTCATCGACCGGGCCTTGGCCGATCCCGTGCGGGGCCCAGGGGACCGGGGGTTGACCCTGGACCCGAAGCAGCGGCGACTCCTGGCCGAAGCGGCGGACGGAGATGCCCGACGCGCCCTCAATCTGCTGGAGCTGGCGGTGGACTTGACCGACGGCAGCGAGATCGGCGCCGATGTGGTCGCCGAATTGATCGCCGGACAGGTCCGGCGCTTCGACAAAGGCGGCGATGTCTTCTACGACCAAATCTCGGCCTTGCACAAATCGGTACGCGGCTCGGCGCCGGACGCCGCACTCTACTGGCTGGCACGTATGATCGACGGCGGCTGTGATCCCCGCTACATCGCCCGGCGGGTAGTGCGCATGGCCTCCGAAGACATCGGCACTGCCGATCCCCGGGCCCTGGAGTTGGCCCTGAACGCCTGGGAGGTGCAGGAACGCCTCGGCAGTCCCGAGGGCGAGCTCGCCGTCGCCCAGGCAGTCGTCTATCTGGCCTGTGCCGCCAAGAGCAATGCCGTCTACCAGGCCTGGAACGCGGCCTTGGAGGACGCCCGTCGTTCCGGTTCCCTGGAAGTCCCGGTGCACCTGCGCAATGCCCCCACTCGGCTCATGCAGGAGCTGGGATACGGAAAGCGCTACCGCTATGCCCACGACGAGCCGGAGGGCTACGCGGCGGGCGAGAACTACCTCCCGGAGGGCCTGCCCCACCCCAGGTACTATGCGCCTGTGGACCGGGGGCTGGAGATTCGCATCCGCGAGAAGCTCGCACGCCTGCGGGAGCTGGATCGAAGCGCGGGCGAACAGGAGCCGGCACCTGCAGATCGGAAGCAATCCTGAATGATTTGACGCTGTTTGGGAAACCGGACGTGTTGCGTTACGAAGCTCAAAGATCCATAACCGGGAATGACGGACGTGGGTGTCGGGCACGCCGCCGTCCAAAGATGCGGTTCCGCTGCCTGCCCGCCCCCTGTCTGCGTGCGGGACGCACAGGCAGGCGTCCCTGGAGCGGTCGGCAGGCGCTCATCACATCATTGATGCGGTTCGCGCGGGGAAGGCATGCACCGGCCGGTAAATTCAGAACCACCGCGCTCGCCGCATCCTACGGGCTGTGGCCCGATGCCGGCGTCTTATAATGCAACCTACACTCAGATTACCTCCTGCGCTGCCGGCCCGCGCGGACCTCGCTTTGCCGGTGGGTTGCGTCAGGAGTGGCCCCCGTTGGATTGAGTATGGGAAAAGAAAGCCGGTCGTTCAATATAGAGAATACATGGGTAGTGGTTAAGGTCTAAATGGAAACATCGCCACTAGCAGTGGGTTTGGCACGCCACAAGCTGCACCCCCTCTCCCCCCGGGAGAGGGCCGGGGAGAGGGGATCAAATGAAGAAAGGGGGCATAATGAACCGCTCTACGCTAACCATTTAAAAATTTACCACTACCAATACATGAAGCTTGTCTATCGGCACTCTGAACCTGATTGAGAAACATGGGATCAAGAATAAGTACTCCACAACAGATTATCGATTTTCTCGGGTTAGAGCCGTTGCTGTTTGAAGGGGGATACTGCAAAGAAACCTACCGCAGTCGCTCGATCTTGACCCCGGATTGTCTGGAGAACAAATACCCGGACGAGAGAAATGTATCCACAGCTATCTTTTACTTGTTGACACCGGATACCTGCTCCATCTTACATAGGCTGAAAGGGGACGAAATATATCACTTTTATATCGGAGATCCGGTTGAGTTGCTTGCGCTTGGGCCATATGGAAAAACGGAGCGGCATATCCTGGGACACGAAATAGAAAAATCCATGAAAGTACAATTGTGTATCAAGGGCGGTTGGTGGCAAGGTTCCCGCTTGCTGGATGGAGGACGATTCGCTTTGATGGGCACGACAATGGCCCCTGGCTTCAACTTCAATGATTTCGAAAGAGGAGACAGGACTCGGTTGCTCAAAGAATACTCAAGAGAAGCGAAGTTGATAGAGGTCCTTACAGGTAAGCCGGAATTCAATATCTAGTACAGCAGTGCCGAAGTACCGATAACATCGGTTGAGTTCTTCGCGCTTGTTCCCAGGCTCCAGCGTGGGAACGCTGTCTTGTCCGCTCCCGCGGACTCAGCTCCTCGGTGCTGATCGGCGTTGGCGGTTAGCCTACCGAGGCGCTTAATCGACGCCGGAGCGTCGGGACCTGCTCCCACGCTGGAGAGATTGTGAAAGAATTCGCCGTTGGTGGTGAACATAAACACTCGGTCGAGATCAATTCGGTAGGTTGACATTGATGGCGAGACGATACAAGCAAGGCACAGCCCGTAGCCAGGAAGCCCTGCTGCCGCCACGGGTGGAAGATTACGTCAGCGAGTTCAGTCTGGTGCGGGCCATCGACGCCTACGTCGACCTGCTTGACCTGGAAGCGTTGGGCTTTACCAATACCGCGGGCGATCTCACTCCCGGTCAACCGGCGTTCGCTCCGGGCCTGCTGCTCAAACTTTATGTTTACGGTTATCTCAACCGGGTGCGCAGCTCCCGGCGTCTGGAGCGTGAGTGCCGGCGCAACCTGGAGTTGAGCTGGCTGCGGGAGGGATTAGTCCCGAGCTGCCGCACCAGCGCTGAGTTTCGACGGGTCAACGGGAGCGCGTTGCGGGCGGCCAACCGTGATTTCATCGTGCTGTGCCAAGAACTCGAGCTGCTGGGCAGAGAAACCATCGGCATCGACGGCTCGTTTTTCCATGCCAGCGCCAGTGACGCCAGCATCACGACCAAGAAGAACTTGCAAGCCGAACTGAAGAAGCCCGAACGTGATCTGGAGGTCTACACGCAGGAGCTGGATGCCAACGATGCGCAGGAAAACCAAGCCGGTGACGGGTTAGGTGAAGACCCCGAGCTGGCGCGCAAGCTGGATGAACTCAAGGCGCGCCAAGCGCGCAAGCAGGCACAACTCAAGCAACTGGAAGCGAGCGGTGAGACCCAGTTGTCACGGACCGACCCCGATGCACGGTCCTTGAGCAAGGGCAAACAACACGTCACCGGCTACAATGTGCAAAGCGGCGTCGATGGGAAACACTAACTCATTGTGCATCACGAAGTCACCAACGCTGGGGACGATCAGAACCAGCTCAGCCGTCAGTGCCGGCAGAGCATGGAGGTGCTCGGGGTGGAGAACCTGACCGCGGTTGCCGATGCGGGCGACTACAGCGAGGCCGAGTTGGCCGCTTGCGACGCCGCCGGTGCCACTGTCTACGTCCCGATCCCGGACAAACATAAAGCCGTCACGGGCCAAGGTCGCCTCAGTGGGAAAGACTTCCAGTACGACCAAACCAATGATGTCTATCTCTGCCCCGCTGGTGAGGTGCTCTCCGCGTGCGGCCAGCCGCAGCAGAAGAACGGTATCCGGCGCACCCGCTACAGCCGCCCGGCCAGTCAGTGCCACAACTGCCCGCTGAAGGCGGTGTGTTGGCCCGAGTCCGGCACCCCCCGCAGTCTCTACCGTAGCGAGCACGCCGAGTTAGCCGACGCCCATCAGCAACGGATGGCCGACCAAGGGTCAGCGCGGATGCGTCAGCGTGCCGGGCTGGTCGAACATCCCTTCGGCATCCTCAAGCGTTGGTTCGGGTGGGACCACTTTCTGGTGCGTGGCTTTAAGAAGGTGCGCGGCGAGATGAGCCTGATGGTGCTTGGCTACAACCTGATCCGGGTGGTCAACCGGCTCGGCGTGGGGGCGTTCCGGGAGTCTTGCGCCCGACGCCAACAGGCGCGGCCTGTCCAGGCCGTTGTGCAACTGGCCGGATGAGACGTCACTGTCTCTTTTTATTGCCTATTTCTGTTCATGGCAACGGCAAACGCGGGTTCCGGCAGTCAGCGGCTCCGACACCGCCGATCAAGCGCCTTTACACGGTTTTCTGCGCTTCCGAAGCCCAGGAGCGCACGCGGCGGATGCCCGTGCGAATTCTTTCACAGTCTCTCCAGCGTGGGAACGCAAATGTGGCCGCTCCAGCGGACCGTGTCCCTCTGTGCCGACCTGGACCGGCTTACCTGATCGCTTGTCGACGCTGGAGCGTCGGGATTTGCTCCCACGCTGGAGCGTGGGAGCCAGCAGTATCAATCGAAACTAAGTACTAGTGAGATATGCGGGCTAGATATTGGGCGGTCATTCCCGCGGCTGGGGTCGGCCGCCGGATGGGGGCATCGGTTCCCAAGCAATACCTGGATCTAGCCGGTCGTCCCGTCATCGAGTGGTCCTTGGGGCTTTTTTTGGAGCATCCGCAAATCTCGGGGGTCTCCATTGCCCTGGACCCAGGGGATAGGTTTTGGCCCCGCACGGCCTTCGCCGACCATTCCCGGGTCCGGCGGGTGGACGGGGGGAGCGAGCGTTGCCACTCGGTGCTCAACGCCCTCGACCTTCTGGCCCAGGAAGCGGACGCGGCGGATTGGGTCCTGGTGCATGACGCGGCCAGGCCCTGTCTGCGCCGGGATGACCTGGACCGGTTGCTGGCTACCTTGCCGGACCACCCGGTCGGCGGTCTCCTGGGGATGCCGGTGCGGGATACCATGAAGCAGGCCATGGAGGATGGTGGAATAGGCCGCACCGTCCCCCGAGACACCCTTTGGCACGCCTTTACCCCCCAGGTGTTTCGGCTTGGCCTCCTGCGCCGGGCCCTGCGCACGGCCCTGGACCAGGACCGCCTGGTCACGGACGACGCCGCTGCCGTGGAGCTGCTGGGACTGGAACCCATGCTGGTCGAAGGCCACGCCGACAACATCAAGATTACGCGACCGGAGGACCTGCCGTTGGCGGATTTCTATCTCCGGCAGCAGGGGCGTCTGCACCGTGAACGATGAATGTCAACAGCCCCTCATACCGGTTCGGATCGGGCAGGGACTGGACGCCCACCGCTTCGGGTCCGGGCGACCGCTGGTTCTCGGGGGGATTCGGATCGAGCACGACCAGGGGCTCGCCGCCCACTCGGACGGCGATGTGGTCATCCACGCCCTCTGCGATGCCTTGCTGGGCGCCGCCGGTCTGGGGGACATCGGCCGCTGGTTTCCTGACCATGAAGACCAATACGCCGGCATCGACAGCCGCGTCCTGCTGCGGCGGGTAATGGATGCCCTGAGCGAACGCGGATTCGGCGTGGGCAATGCGGACCTGACCATCGTTGCCCAACACCCCAGGCTCGCGCCCTACATCGCAGCCATGACTGAGGTCCTGGCCGCGGATCTGTGCTGTCCGGTGGAGCGGGTCAATGTGAAGGCGACCACCACGGAACGCATGGGCTTCACAGGTCGCGGCGAGGGGATTGCCGCCTTCGCGGTTGTTCTTCTCACCGAGTCCTGAAATCCATTCATGTATCTTGGATCGCAAAGACGCGATCATGCTAGATTGACGTTGATATAGCGTCGGAAAAATAGATGTCGGTCCATTCCATCTGTTGGCAATATAGACGACCTAATAGGTCCGGTTACGCTTTGCGTTAGGTCTCACAAGCCCCTGGTTGCGACATGGTAGTATTATTTCTTTTCCATAACTGAGGAAACCTCCATGAAAAGGAAGTAATCACGAAATTGCATTCTAATTTTGAGCACATCGTCAAAGTGGAAGATGAAACTGGCGTGGAATTCTGGTTGGCACGCGACCTGCAAGATCTTCTTGGTTACGCTAGGTGGGAGAATTTTATCAAAGTTGTTTCGAAAGCGAAAACATCTTGTATAACCGCAGGTTACGATGCTGACGACCATTTTCTTGATGTCACGAAAATGGTTACCCTCGGGTCCGGTGCTCAACGGAGATCGCCGATGTCGCGCTTACCCGGTATGCCTGCTACCTGATCGCACAAAACGGGGATCCATCAAAAGACGAAATTGCATTTGCACAAACATATTTCGCAGTACAAACCAGAAAACAGGAGCTAATTGAAAAACGCATCGCAGAAGTAGAGAGACTTGACGCAAGAAAACGGCTCACTGCTTCCGAGAAAGAATTGTCTGGGATTATTTTCGAGAGGGTTGGGGACCAGAAAAGCTTTGGTCGCATACGGAGTAAAGGGGATACAGCTTTGTTTGGAGGGATGAACACGAAGGACATGAAGCGCAAGCTAAATATGCCAGAAAACAGAGCCTTGGCAGATTTCTTACCCATGATAACTATTAAAGCTAAAGATTTTGCTAACGAGATTACAAACTTCAATATCAAACGTGACGACTTAGCAACGGAGCACGAAATTACTGGAGAGCACGTCAGTAACAATCGAGACGTGAGAGATCTGCTAGGCAAGCGAAACATAAAACCCGAACTTCTACCACCAGAAGAAGACGCAAAGAAAGTAGAACGTAGGCTTGCAACAGAAGAAAAGAAGTTACCGAAAAGCGTTGATTCTTTTGAAAGCATTGATAACTCAAAGCGCGCTAATCGGAAGTCTGAGAAAAGAGCAGCCAAGCGTATAACAAAGGGCTCCAAGGAACGCTGGCGCTATCGCGCCTCCCCAGAGCCCAAACGTTAGCCTTCAACATATAGGTTCCTACTATGGCAATATTGAACTTATCGGATCTTGTAACGCACTCGGATGATCACCACTATAAATTGCCCGCTATTAACGTGCAATCATTGTTAGTATTGAAAGGTGCGGTTGCATGGGCTAAGAAACACGACATTCCATTCATAGTGACAATCGATGGATCCCAGGTCGAAAACGGGTTAATTCCGTCGATTGAGGAATTGCTGAGAAAAGAGGATGTAGCGTCGTCTTTCGTAGCAAGAAGGATATCTGATAAGAGTCAGGCTGTCGAGGCATTACGGAGGGGATGCCAAGCGCTGTTTTTGGAGAATAATTGCAATGAACAAGATAAGCTGGAGATAGAACGGACTGCGAGCTCCTGTGGGGTTGTCAGCAAACCGGAAGAGTCTATTGCAATCGATTTTTTGGAAATAGATAATATTGTTGAATTTGGTTCATTGGTGAAAGAGATCGAGAACGTGAGCACCTGGAATCAGCTGGAAGCGGCTGTAATAAACTCAGCTATCGATTCATTGTCAAAAATCGTTGACCAGGTAGACGCGACAGGACTGGCGGTTGATGCAAAAAGTAAATGCAAAATATATGCACCAATAGAACACCTGATTATTTACAATTCGAGCGTAAGCGACGAGCAAACGAGAAAAGCGGCACAAACAGGCACCGCGGTTTTGGATAATATTCCAGGAGTCAGAGCTACTTGGAGCGGTGAATCAGTCAGGCCAAATGCCAAGTATCGATGGTGTTGGTTAATAAGATTTGCCAATGAATCCGTGATTGCATCTTTTCGAGATCACCCTGAGCATATTGCATACGCAAATGAGCAATTTCGTCCAATAGCCGACGACAGAATAAGTATAGATTACGTCCTACTCGGCCCTGAAAGATGAGCCTGTGGTTGTCACAAACCCTTAACTTCCAGGCGAGACCACCTCGAGATACAGCCCGTGCCTACCGGTGAATGATGACTGTTCGCCGGCCCCGCGAATGATGGACATCCCCACCTACAACCACGAGGGCCTGGAGCGGATGCCGCTCCATGTGTTCAGCGAGAAGGCCTACCTGGATTACTCCATGTATGTCATCCTGGACCGGGCCTTGCCCCATGTGGGCGACGGTCTCAAGCCGGTCCAGCGGCGCATCCTCTACGCCATGTCCGAGCTGGGGTTGGCGGCCACCGCCAAGTTCAAGAAATCCGCCCGTACCGTGGGCGATGTGCTGGGCAAGTTTCACCCCCACGGCGACACCGCCTGCTACGAGGCCATGGTGCTCATGGCCCAAGCCTTCTCTTACCGCTATCCGCTCGTGGACGGCCAGGGTAACTGGGGCTCGCCGGACGATCCCAAATCCTTCGCCGCCATGCGCTACACGGAGGCGCGCCTGGCGCCCTATGCCGAGGTCCTGCTCGCCGAGGTGGGACAGGGCACGGTGGATTGGCAGCCCAACTTCGACGGCACCCTCCAGGAACCCAAGTTGTTGCCGGCGCGGCTGCCGAACCTGCTGCTCAACGGCGCCACCGGCATTGCCGTCGGCATGGCTACGGATATTCCCGCGCACAACCTGCGGGAGGTGGCCGCCGCCTGTATCCATCTGCTGGAGCGTCCCGACGCCACGGTAGCGGAGCTGATGGCCCATGTTCCGGGGCCCGACTACCCGACCGCGGCGGAGGTCGTCACCCCGCCGGAGGAGCTCGTGCGCCTGTATGAGAGCGGTGTCGGCAGCATCAGGCTGCGCGCCCGCTACGAACTGGAGCATGGGGACATCGTGATCATCGCATTGCCCTACCAGGTCTCGGGCAACCGCATCATGGAGCAGGTAGCGCAGCAGATGCAGGCCAAGAAGCTACCCATGATCGAGGACCTGCGGGATGAGTCCGATCACGAGTCCCCGACCCGCCTGGTCATCGTCCCCCGCTCGCAGCGGGTGGACGTGCCGCGGCTTATGTCCCACCTGTTTGCCACCACCGACCTGGAGCGTACCTACCGGGTCAACATGAACACGATCGGACTCAACGGCCGGCCGCGGGTCATGAACCTGCGCGAGATCCTGGCGGAGTGGCTCAGCCATCGCACCGAGACGGTGCGCCGCCGGCTACGGCACCGGCTGGACCAAGTACTCGACCGCCTGCATCTGTTGGCGGGCCTGATGATCGCCTTCCTCAACCTTGACGAGGTGATCCGCATCATCCGCACCGAGGACGCGCCCAAGACGGTGCTGATGGCCCGTTTCGCGCTCACGGACGCCCAGGCCGAGTACATCCTCAATACCCGCCTGCGCCACCTCGCTCGCCTGGAGGAGATGAAGATCCGTGCCGAACAGGCGACGCTGGCCGAGGAGCGCGACCGATTGCAGAAGATCCTCGGCAGCGAACGGCTGCTCAAGCAGCTCATCGGCGAGGAGATCCAGCAAGATGCGGACAAATACGGCGACCAGCGCCGCTCGCCCCTGGTGCAGCGCGGTATCGCCCTGGCCCTGGACGAGACCGAGCTCGCCCCCAGCGAGCCGGTGACGGTAGTCCTGTCGGAGAAGGGCTGGGTGCGTGCGGCCAAGGGCCACGAGATCGACCCCAAGGGCCTGGGCTACAAGGCCGGGGACGCCTATCTGGGCGCGGTCCGGGTTCGCAGCAACCAACCCGTGGTCTTTCTCGACGCCACTGGCCGCAGCTACTCGCTGCCGGCCCACACCTTGCCTTCGGCACGGGGACAGGGCGAACCCCTGACCGGACGTCTGGCGCCGCCCAAGGGCATCGATTTCATTGCAGTGCTCGGCGGCGAGCCCGAGGCCAAATATCTAGTCGCCTCCGATGCCGGCTATGGCTTTATCGTCACCCTGCAGGCCCTGTACGCCAAGCCCAAAGCCGGCAAGGTCGTACTCACCCTGCCCGCGGGTGCCGAGGCCCTGCCCCCGGTGCCGGTGCTGAACCTGCGCGGCGACCGCCTGGCGGCGATCACCAGCAGCGGACACCTGCTGGTGTATCCCGTCTCCGAGCTGCCCGAGCTGCCCCGGGGCAAGGGCAACAAGATCATCGGCATCCCGGCGGCCAGATCCAAGGCGCGCGAAGAATATCTCGCCGCCCTGGCGGTCGTCCCCGAGATCGCCACGCTCACTATCCGTTCCGGCAGGCGCCACTTCACCCTGAAGCCGACCGATCTGGATATCTACCAAGGAGAGCGAGGCCGGCGGGGGAAGCTGTTGCCCCGGGGCTTCCAGCGCGTCGAGTCGGTGGAAGTCGTTTGCTAGCGGGTGATGTTCTAACCTTGTTGTTGTCGGGTATAGGACGCCTTGAAAAATTCCCTCCCCAGGATCTTGCAAGGTGCCCTACAAAGCAAAACTACTCAATCACGCGAATCTGCATTCGCGTTGATTCGCGTAATTCGTCGTTTTTCTCCCGTTGGGGTTCGTTCCTTAGAGGCTGTCTAAAAATTAAGATACTGATTTTAATGCATAAAATCTGTAAATTTCACGCTCGTTCCCACGCTCCAGCGTGGGAACGCCATCTTGTCCGCTCCAGCGGACGCAGCTCTTCGGTGCTGATCGGCGTTGGCGGTTAGCCTACCGAGGCGCTTAATCGACGCTGGAGCGTCGGGATTTGCTCCCACGCTGGAGCGTGGGGAGCCAGCCGAAAATCAATGTGTTAGTTTTTAGACAGTCTCTTAGTCCAACCCAATGCCATTAATGTCGACATCACACTCGACAATCGAATCGCGCAGTGTGTTCAGCGCCGCCAGAGCCGGCATATCTCGATGGTGAATCATCACCGTAGGGACGTGTGCGATCCGGGCCGGCAATTTGGTCACACCGAGCTGTTCGGCGTAAAGGGATCGATGGACAATCCAACGTGGGATCAGTGTACAGCCGAGTCCCACGGCGACGCAGCCCAGGATGCCGTCCAGCGTGCCGAATTCCATGACCTCCGGACTTGGTCTACCGCCGTATTCCCGTAGCCAATTCAAGGCCCTGGCGCGATAAGCGCAACCGTCTCGGAATAGGATCAACGGTAGCCGAAGCGATCTGTTTGTTCCTAATAAATCATTTGTGGAGATAATAGACCCGATTTAAGCTGGCGGCATCCTTTTGTTCGCGGGTAGTTTCGAATGCGCCCTATTGCCGCAAAAATCCGGGTACAAATCGCCGGAGTCCTGGGACTTACCTTGATGCTCGGCATCGCCCGGTTCGCCTATACGCCGCTGCTTCCCCTGATGCAAACGCAAGCGGGGCTGGCGAACGATCAAGGGGCCTGGCTCGCGGGTATCAATTACCTCGGCTATATCAGTGGTGCGTTGATTGCGGCATCGACTTCGGACATGGTTTTGAAGGATCGTTTGTATCGGATCGGTATCTGGGTCGCGGTGATTTCGACCCTGGGCATGGCGCTGACTACCGATTGGCGGCTATGGGCGGTGTTCCGCTTCGTCGCCGGTCTCAGCAGTGCCGCTGGCTTGTTGCTGGGTTCGGGATTGATTCTGAATTGGCTGTTGCGCCATCACCATAAGTGTGGGCTTGGGCTTCACTTCTCCGGTATCGGCCTGGGCATCTTTGTCAGTGCCCTACTGGCCGATCTGATGTGGGACCGTCTCGACTGGCAGGCACAGTGGTTGGGATTCAGCCTCTTCGGTCTGGTATTGGCGGTGCCGGCTTGGGCTTTGTTGCCACGCCCGGAGAATACGGCCTTTACCGTCAGCGGCCAGCCGCTGGCGAGCAGGCCGCCGTCTCCCTTATATCTGCGCCTCTTGTTGGCGGCGTATTTCTGTGCTGGTATCGGCTATGTGGTCAGCGCGACCTTTATCGTGTCCATCGTCGAGCAGCAACCCGGTCTCGGAGGCCAGGGCAACCGGGTGTTTATGCTCATCGGTCTGGCCGCCATGCCGGCCAGTTTTCTCTGGGATCGGGCAGCGCGCGGAATCGGCGTGCTCAATGCACTTGCCGTGGCGTACCTGATGCAGATCGCCGGTATTGCGGCCCCTTTGATCGGCGACTCACTTGCAGGCGCCCTGATCGGTGCCCTGTTGTTCGGTGGTACCTTCGTGGGGATCGTCGGCTTGGTTCTGACCATGGCCGGGCGCTACTACCCCAGCCATCCGTCTAGGATGATGGGAAAAATGACGCTTTCCTACGGCATTGCGCAAATCTCAGCCCCGGTCTTAATCGCCCTGACTGTCGGTGCTGAAAGCGGCTACAGCCGTGGCCTGGTGCCGGCGATTGCCGCTATGGCGATCGGCTCAGGCCTGGTTCTGGGGTTAAAATCCATAGAAACGAAACGGGAGAACCAAAAGTGCCTTACGTAAACATCAAGATCACTCGAGAGGGGACAACCCCGGCCCAGAAGGCCACCTTGATTGAGGGTGTCACCAATCTGTTGCGGGATACCCTCGGGAAGAATCCGAACACGACGGTGGTGGTTATCGACGAGGTCGAAATGGACAACTGGGGCATCGGTGGTGTCCCAGTCGAGCAATTTCGATCGAAGGGCCGATAATCCAGGCGGTGGTGTTATAGCTATGTTGAGAATAGATCACAAGGATTTGATGTCAAGTCCCGCTAGATTATAGACACGTTTTTTGAAGAGGTTTGGCTGTTTTTGGGACCAGTTTTTCATCGCCTAAAGGGGGCGGGATATGGCCTAATACCTTCTGCGGGATATGCTGATTATAGACTTGGATATAGCGTTTAATGGTAGCGGCCAAATGCTCGGCTGAGTCGAAACGGACCACAGGCTCCGGCTGCTCAAGGCCAGTTAGATTTTTTGTCAGCCCAATTCGTCCTGCTCTACCAATTGTGTAAGGTACTCCAAGGCTCCATAAAGTCTGGAGAGTTTGTCAATGGTATAGTTTTCCGAATTTTGAGTAAATATATCTGCTATTAGCCTCCCAAACTGCCATAGGTTGCCGTCTGTAATGTTGCATTCGATCGGGAGGCCGTTTCTCTGGAATCTGCACTTGGTACGGCTGCGGCAGACTTGAGACACCTCGGTATTTCACCGATGCGAGTAGAGATGGATGTTCCCGAGGTAGCTATGGCGTCATAAATACGCATCGATTCCAGCTCGTAGATACTCTGTTCCAATGCAAGTCCAATTTGCCTCCTAATCCACAAAAATTCACCTCCGGTGCATAAATTGGACTAATCAGGCCGCTGCTTCAGTGGGGGAATAAAAGCGGCGGCTGTCGCAGGGTGTGCGGTTCTTGAGCATGGCCTGGATGGCGTGCAGCAGCTTGCGCATGACGGCGCAGACGGCCTGGATCTTCTTGAGGCCACGTCGTTCGATGAGGTGACGGTAGTCGGCCCTCACGTTAGGGTCGTGGCGCGCGGCGCTGAGCGCGGGCATGTAGAGGGCGGTACGCAGGTAGCGGTTGCCAGCCTTGGACAGGCGAGGCTTCTTGTTGACGCTGGGGCCGGATTGGTGTTGGCGTGGGTCGAGGCCAGCCGTGGCGACCCATTGCTGAGCGCGCCTGTCGTCAGGGAGGACTAGCCGTTCGCCGAGGAGTTGGATGGCGCTGGCGGCGGCGATACCGGTGACGCTGATGAGGAGCTCGAAGGTATGCTGGAGCTGTTCGTCGGCGGCGATGAGGTCAAGGACGCGCTGACGCAGGGCTTCGAGGTGGGCATCGAGTTGGGCGATGCTCTGGTGCAGCTCGGCGATCAGGAAGTCGGGCGTGGTGGCAGTTTGCTCCGCGGCATGGAGTTGGTTTTTGGTTTGGGTTCGGAGCTGGTTGAGGGCGGCGATGCGGCGGGCACAGGCGCGGATGGCTAGAGCCAAGGCATCGGGGCGTTGCCAGGGGGTGATGGGCATGCGCAAGGCGAATTGGGCCAGGACGGTGGCATCGACGGCCTGGCCTCGGCGAAGCGTTTGGCGGCCTTGGGGTTGATGACCATGAGCGCCAACCCGGCGTCATCCAGGGCGAGGGCCGGATCGATGTGATACCAGCCGGTGGCCTCCAGACCGACCCGGCTCACCGGTGCCTTGCACAAGACCTTGCTCAGGGCCACATGACCGGCTGGGGTATTCTTGAACTCACGGGGTTTCCCCGGCTGACCGTCACGGTCGATGACGCGGGTGATGGTTTTATGACTCACATCGATTCCGGCGACCTTCATGTTGGTTTCTCCACTCAGTAAAAACCGGTGGCTCTTTATGGATTCCGGACTGCTTTGGAGTGCGCCGGCAGAGCGGCGCGACCGCATCGAACCTCAACGACGGGGGATACCAGCGGCGCTTGCCAAGAACCTGGGCAGCGGACTCCACACGCGCCGCGGCGACGGCGCTTTCCCCTGGTCGCAACGCCTGGCCGGGGATAGATGCATCGCCAAATCCAAAGCGACGGCGGGTTTGCACTGTACCTGCCGGCACCCCCGGTTACACCAGGTAGCGTGGGTTTCTACCAATGCCGGGATAAGGTCGCCGCCGCACTCCAAAGTTTCCGCCGGACCGCTCCGGTTCGCCGCTGCCCAGGCGTCCATTGATGCGATTCGCGCCTCTTCGTGATGCCATCCTGAATTGACCAACCGCGCTCACCGCATCCTACGGGCTGCGGGCTTCATAGGGTCTACGGGCTTGGCCCCCTCTCCCGGCGGGAGAGGGGCTTTTGCGACACCCTTGGGGGGAGAGGGGCTTGGTGTGCCGAGCTCAACGCAATTGTCGCCAGGATCTTCTGCCTGTGCCGCCGGCAGTGGTCGAGCCCCCCGTATGCTCGTCCGCCGCACCGACGGGGATGCCGTGCGGTGTTTTCGCAATATCCGCACCGGATGCTCGGGCCGATAGGGTTACCGGGGTTGCGTCGCTCGGGCCGGCCGGTATCTTCAAGAAGTCGGCGTCCGAGCGTTCGCCGTCCCCGCTGACATGGAACCGGCCTGCACCGATACGCCTTCCGTTCTCGATGTCGAGCACCATCGCCCAGCCTTGACCGCCGAGCTTGCAGCGATCATTTGCTGGGATGCGGGTGGTGAAGCGGATGTGTCCGCCGCGCAATCGGGGGGTGCCGACCAGGTGTTCTCCCTGCTTCCCGCCGTTGGGTGACACCAGGTCGAGAAACCATCCTTGCCGGGTGGTCCAGTCGATGGGGTTGTCGGACATGACCCGCCAATGGTTGCCTGCTATTGTCACCTCATAGGTAATGGTTTGCCGCTGCAATCGGCTCCTGCTGCCGTGGGGCCCGCTGTCCTTTCCGTTCCCGGTCGATGTCACCGGTGTACCCTGGTCCCGGATCCCATAGAAGGATTGCACGGCAGGGTCCGGGCCAAGATTGCCGGCGCCGGCGCCGGAATGGCGTCCGGTACCGAAATAGATCAGGTAGCCGGCACCGGTGGGGTGCTGGCCGATTTCCGGCTCCAGGGTGATCGGCTGCGGGTTGCCGGCATCGTCCATGGCCCGGAACAAGGGTTGGGGGTTCTCTCTGGAGCCGTAGGCCACTTTCCAGCGTTCCGGTTGGGTGTGGGAGAGGTCGAATTTCCACAGATTCCCGTGCAGATCCCCGGCATAGGCGGCAAGGATGGTGCGCCGGTTGTCGGCCAGCAGGGCGGGTGCGGCCAAGCCGTTCGGGGTGGTGGAGGGGTCTGCCGCCCCGGTCGCTATCTCCGCGAGCAGGGTGCCGTCGGACACGTCCAGGACGTAGAGTACCGCTCGCCCCTCCGCGCTGTCGTAACCATTGCCGAAGACCGCCGCCCAGGTGCCGTCCCGCATCCTGGCGACGGTCCCCCGGTGGAGCGGATAGCCCAGGTGTGGAAGCTCCGCATCCGTGCGCTCCCACAGGAGGTTCTGCTTGGAGAAGCCGTCCGGGGTGGTGATATCGAGGGCGAAGACCGACTTCCCTTGCGCCCCCGGCGAACCGATCAGCACCGTCCGCCAGGCGCCATCGATGTAGGCGTCCCCAAAGTTCGGCGAATGCTTATGGCGTTGGCCCGGTGAGGTGGGGTCGGGCAACCTCCGGGGCAGGCGAGTGGGAATAAAGACGAACCGCTCGCTTCCGGTGTCGGCGTCGAAGGCCTGTAGCCTGCCGTCGTTCGTACTTAGGTAGAGCATCTTCCGGCGTCCGCGATTGGAGGCACGATATGCTTGATAGCTGTCTCGAGCGGCTAGGTCCGTCAGCAGGCGTGCATATCCGAAATCGGGATTATGGACGTAGACCGGATCGGAGTCGGCAAGGCCACTCGGTAGCTTGCCGCAGTCCTGGGAGCTGCCGCCATGCCGGATTGCGCGGCCCTGATCGCCGTGGGGGACCTGGCTATCCCGAGCTGCCGCCGGTGCGAATGCGGGAGGATCGGAAACGGGTAGGGATGGCTGCGCGACGGCAGGTCTTCCGAGTGCCGCGGCAAACAGGGCAACCAGTACGGCAGTGCCGGAGTACCGATAGCGTCGGTTGAGTTCTGCCATTGGAAATTTGGTAGTGGTAAATTTTTAACTGATAGATTGGTTGATAGCGCCCGTAGGATGCGGTGAGCGTGGTATACCGCTTTATGGATGGCATTGACGGCCGGCGCGAACCGCATCGCCGGAGGGCCCGTGCCCGACATTGCGCACGCGCTTTCGGGATTCGATTACGGGCACCTTTTCCGTCAACGGCATGCTTGAATAAGCAACGGGTTAGTCCATCGATGCGGTTCGCGCCTCCTCGTGGTGCTATCTTGTAAGACCTACCGCGCTCACCGCATCCTACGGCACTAACCACGAAAGATACGCAAAGACACACAATTGTCATCCCGACGAAGGAGGGATCTTTTCGGGCTCTTTCGTGCTCTTTCGTGCTCTTTCGTGCTCGTGTTAGGTTACGGCGCGTTCAACGTTGTTTGTGTTTTTCGGGATCAAGCAGCATGCCTAACCCAATCTACGCCCAAGGCGAGGTCGGCGCAGACAGGCAGCATGTCAAATATAAACATCCCGTAAATCCTGTGTAATCCTGTAAATCCTGGCCTATTCGGGGTTCGCGACAAATCATTCAGGATCGCTACCGCTGCACCGTACTCTGTAGGATCACCAGGGCCGTACCGCTGCCTCCCGTCGAGCGGGCGGTCACTCGGAACAGATCCGGCTCCGGCAGTGGGCCGAATTTCCGACTCTCGGTGGCCGCGGGGGGGAACGCTTCGATAACGTACCGTGGTGGTTCCTTGAGCCCGGCCAGGGTCGTGCCGGCTGGCCGGGAATGGTGCGTCCAGTCGTATTTGCTCCAATAGGCCGCGCTGCCCGGACTGGCTAGCTGGCCGATCAGTCCCGGTACGGAACCGTCGAACGGGGGTAGGTCCGCTTCCTGCAGGTAGGCCTCGGCGTCCCGCAGCGCCGCCTCCGCCCCCTGGAAGGCCAAGCTGCGGTCACGGAAGTTTCCGGCCATCCGTTCCTCGACCTGAGCGATCCGCATCCCGGACAGGCCCAGCAAGGTCAATGCCGTCAGCACGATCAGGCCGACGATCAAGGCCGCGCCGGTCTGTCCGGTTGTTAGTTCTGCTGTCTCACATTGCACGGTAAATCACTGGACGCACAGCAACGCGCTGCGTCTGAGGCGGTTCAAATTACACAAGCGGTTGCTTTATATCTATTTATTATTATTCGGTTGCCCTGGACAGCCGGCGACCGGTAGCTGGTAGCTGGCAGCAGGTGCCCTATAATGCCCCGTCTACCACGGCGCCCTGAATGACTCCGAGACCCACCTATGCTGGACAAGAACTACGACCCCCGGACCCTGGAGAAGACCTGGTACCGGACCTGGGAGGACCAAGGCTACTTTGCTCCCACTGCCGGCGCGCCCAGCGTCGGGCCGGGCGCCGGGGCGAGCGGCTACTGCATCATGATCCCGCCGCCCAACGTAACCGGTAGTCTGCACATGGGCCATGCCTTTCAGGACACCATCATGGACGCCCTGATCCGCTATCACCGTATGCAGGGCAAATCGACCCTCTGGCAGGCGGGCACCGACCACGCAGGTATCGCGACCCAGATGGTGGTCGAGCGTCTGCTCGAGGCCGAGGGAAAGACCCGCCATGACCTGGGCCGCGACGCCTTTACCCACCGGGTCTGGGCCTGGAAGGCCGAGTCCGGCGGCACTATCACCCGGCAGCTGCGGCGCCTGGGGGCATCCCTGGACTGGGAGCACGAGCGCTTCACCCTGGATGAGGGGCTCTCCGGCGCGGTGCGCGAGGTCTTCGTGCGCCTGTTCGAGGAGGGGCTCATCTACCGTGGCAAGCGCCTGGTCAACTGGGACCCGGTGCTCCACACCGCCGTCTCGGACCTGGAGGTCCTGTCCGAGGAGGAAAACGGCCACCTGTGGGATCTGCGGTATCCCTTGACCAACGGCCAGGGCCACATGGTGGTCTCTACCACCCGCCCCGAGACCATGCTGGGGGACTGTGCGGTGGCCGTGAATCCGCAGGACGAGCGCTACCGCCACCTGATCGGCGAATTCGTTCAGCTGCCCCTCACCGGCCGGCGCATCCCCATCATCGCCGACGTCCACGCCGACCCGGAACTCGGCACCGGCTGCGTCAAGATCACCCCCGCCCACGACTTCAACGACCACGAGGTCTGGCTGCGACATCGGGACGAGACCGCCATCGCCGAACAGGCCCACGGCGGACTCATCAATATCTTTACCCCCGATGCGTCCATCCGCGCGAATCTGCCGGAGGAGGGCGAGCTCATACCCACCGCCTACATCGGACTCGACCGCTACGTAGCCCGTCAGCGCATCCTCACCGACCTGACGGACCTGGGCCTGCTGGCGCAGACCCAGGAGCACCGGCTTCAGCAGCCCCGGGGCGACCGCTCGGGGGCCGTCATCGAGCCTTATCTCACCGACCAATGGTACGTCAAGATCAAGCCGCTGGCGGACCCGGCCATCGCCGCGGTAGAGGACGGGCGCGTCCGCTTTGTCCCGGACAACTGGAAGAACACCTATTTCGAGTGGATGCGCAACATCCAGGACTGGTGCATCAGCCGCCAGATCTGGTGGGGCCACCGCATCCCCGCCTGGTACGACCGGGAAGGCAATATCTACGTGGGTCGCTCGGAGCAGGAGGTGCGTGAGCGTCACGGCCTGGCGCCCGACTTTCCCCTTGAGCAAGATCCGGATGTGCTCGATACCTGGTTCAGCTCCGCCCTGTGGCCCTTTTCGACCCTGGGCTGGCCGGAACAGACACCACGCCTGGAGGCCTTCTATCCCACCTCGGTGCTGGTCACCGGGTTCGACATCATCTTCTTCTGGGTCGCCCGCATGATCATGCTGGGACTCAAATGCATGGGGGACGTGCCCTTCGACGAGGTCTACATCCACGGGCTGGTGCGGGATACCCACGGCGAGAAGATGTCCAAATCCAAGGGCAATGTGCTCGACCCCATCGACCTGATCGACGGCATCGAGCTGGAGTCCCTGGTGGAGAAGCGCACCCAGGGCATGATGCAGCCCCACCTGGCCGAGAAGATCGCCGCCATAACCCGCCACGACTACCCGCAGGGGATCCCCGGATTCGGCGCCGACGCCTTGCGCTTCACCTTTGCGGCACTCGCCTCCACCGGCCGGGACATCAAGTTCGACCTGGGCCGGATCGAAGGCTACCGCAACTTCTGCAACAAGCTGTGGAACGCCTCGCGCTATGTGCTCATGAACACCCAGGGCGAGGATTGTGGCCTGACTGGGAGTAGCACCGGGGACGACATCCGGCTCAGCGCCGCTGACGGCTGGATTCGCTCCCGCCTGCAGGACACCATCACCGCGGTGAACGAGGCGATTCAGAGCTATCGCTTCGACCATGCCGCCCAGGCCATCTACGACTTCACCTGGAACGCCTTCTGCGACTGGTACCTGGAGCTGTCCAAGCCAGTGCTCACCGACGCCCAGGCCACGGCGGCGGCCAAGCGAGGCACGCGCCGCACCCTGGTCCGGACCCTGGAGACCCTGCTGCGACTCGCTCACCCCCTCATCCCCTTTATCACCGAAGAGATTTGGCAGAAGATCAAACCCCTGGCCGGAATCGAGGGCGACACCATCATGCTGGCCCCCTTCCCCGGCGCCGACCCCGACCTCATGGACCCGGACGCGGAATCCGAGCTAGGCTGGGTCATGCAATTCGTCCTGGGCGTGCGGCGGATCAAGGGCGAGATGGACATCCCACCCGGCAGGCCCCTACCCGTCCTGCTGCAGAACACCTCCGACCAGGACCTGGCACGGCTGGCGGCAAACCGCAAATACCTGGACGCCCTCGCCCGCACCCAATCCATCCAGGTGCTGTCACCCGAGACGCAGGCCCCCGAGTCCGCCATCGCCCTGGTGGGCGAGATGAAAATACTCATCCCCATGGCCGGACTCATCGACCAGGAAGCGGAGCTCAAGCGCCTCGCCAAGGCGATCGGCAAGCTGGAGGCGGACCTGGAGCGGACCCGCAAGAAGCTTGCGAACCCCAACTTCATAGACAAGGCGCCGCCGGCGGTGGTCCAAAAAGAGCGTGACAAGGTCGCCGAGCAACAGACCGCGCTGGCAGAGCTGCAGGAGCAAGCGGAGAAGATCCGGGCCCTAGCATTGTTTGGTAGTGGTTAATTTATAAGTTGTAATATGACCTACAGCATTGGCTACTATGTCCCCTCTCCCTCCGAGGGCGTCGCAACAATCATTTCGAACCACAGAGAACGCAGAGCACACAGAGAAAGGAAGCGGCCAATGCTCTGTGTTCTCTGGGTCCTCTGTGGTTTAAATTTTTGCGCTCGTTCCCAGGCTCCAGCGTGGGAACGCTGTCTTGTCCGCTCCAGCGGACTTAGCTCCTCTGTACTGATCGGTGTTGGCGGTTAGCCTACCGAGGCACTTAATCGACGCTGGAGCGTCAGATCCCTCCTCCGTCGGGACCAAGTCTGCTCCCACGCTGGAGCCTGGGGAGCCAGCTGAAAATCAATATGTTAGTTTTTAGACAGCCTCTTAATCTTGCCTATACTCAGAGACAGTAAAATTGCAGCACCAACAAAGTTAATACACTACCCGGACGGATAGATGGCTAACTTCAAGACCATCGGCATCATCGGCAAGCAGGACGAGGCCCCCAAGGTGTGGGAAACCCTCGACCGGTTGGTCAAGTGCCTGCGCGCTTCGAGACGCAAGATCTTCTTCGACGACGTGGGCGGGGCCAAGGTCGCGGCGCCCAGGGAGCACATTGTCAGTCTCAGGGAGATGGGCCGGTGCTGTTCGCTGGTGATTGTGGTCGGCGGTGACGGCACCCTGCTCCACGCCGCCCGCACCATGGCGGAGTTCCAGGTGCCCCTGGTGGGAATCAATCTGGGACGCCTCGGCTTTCTGGCCGACGTGTTGCCGAAAGAGATCGAGACCAGTATCGAGCGCATCCTCGCCGGCGAGTACGAGGAGGAGCCCCGCCACATGCTGACGGCGCGGATCAGTGGCGAAGCAGCGGAGGTGGACAATTGCCTGGCCCTCAACGATGTGGTGGTCCACAGGTGGAACCCGGCCCGGGTGATCGAGCTCGAGACCTATATCGAAGGCGTCTTCGTCAACGCCCAGCATTCCGACGGCATCATCGTCGCCACCCCGACGGGCTCTACCGCCTATGCCCTGTCCGGGGGCGGCCCGCTGCTGCATCCGGCCCTGGATGTGCTGGCGGTGGTTCCCATCTGTCCCCACACCCTGAGCAACCGGCCACTGGTGGTTGCCGGCGACAGCCACATCGAAATCCGCATCGGGGAACAGGATCGGGACCAGGTCAGGGTCACCTGCGACGGACTCACGGCCTCACAGCTCAAAGCCCCCGCTCGGGTCTTCATCAACAAGGCCCCATGGCCTACCCGCCTGCTCCATCTCAAGGGACACGACCACTACAAGCTCCTGCGCGCCAAGCTGGGTTGGGGGGGACGTCCCCCGTGCCAACCATCCTGAATCAGAGCCATGCTGACGCACATCTTGGTCAAGGATCTGGCGATCGTCAGCGGCCTCGAGCTCGACTTCGAGGCCGGCATGACGGCACTTACCGGCGAGACGGGGGCGGGTAAATCCATCCTCATCGACGCCCTGGGGCTCGTGCTGGGGGACAAGGCCGACGCCCAGCTGGTGCGCGCCGGCTGCGAACGGGCGGAGATCATCGCCGGGTTCGACCTGCGGGCCTGCCCCGAGGCCCAGGACTGGCTCGCCGACCAAGACCTGGACGCGGGTGACGAATGCCTGGTGCGCAGACTCCTCATGCGCCAAGGGCGCTCCCGGGCCTATATCAACGGCCACCCGGCCACCGGGGCCCAACTGCAGGGCCTGGGCGAACGCCTGGTCGATATCCACGGCCAACACGCCCATCAATCCCTGCTCCGGGCGGCACACCAACGGGACCTGCTCGACGACTACGGCGGCACCGGCGATCTGGCGGCCCAGGTGGCCGACCGGTATCGGACCTATCGCGACCATGACCAGCGGCTGGGTCGCCTCCGGGCCGAGAGCGCCGATCGGGCCGCGCGCCTGGAGCTGCTGCGCTACCAGGTGGAGGAGCTCGCGGACCTGGGTCTGGACGCCGGCGAAATCCGCGCTCTGGACCAAGAACAGAAACGGCTCGCCAATCTGGGAGAGCTCCAGGGCACGACCGGCCGCCTGCTGCAACGGCTGTACGAAGGCGAACCCTCGCTGCACGCCGAGCTGAGCCACGCCGGTACTGATCTGGAGACCCTGAGCAACCTGGACGCACGCCTGTCCGCGACCCGCGAGCTGGTGGAAGGCGCCGCCATCCAGGTCGAGGAGGCGGCGGCCAACCTGCGCCGCTATCTGGACGAGCTGGACCTGGACCCAGGGGTCCTGGAGCAGGTAGAGCGACGCCTCACCCAGGTCCACGACCTGGCCCGCAAGTACCGGGTGCCCCCGGACCGAATCCCCGAGACCCTTCAGGCCATGCGCGAGGAGCTGGAGGCCCTGGAACGCGACGACACGGCCTTGGAAACCCTGGCCGGGGAGCGCGACCAGGCGCGCGCGGCATTTCTCACCGCCGCCGAACAGCTCAGCGACGCCCGCTCCCAGGCCGCGCAAAGGCTCTCCGAGACGGTCACCAAGGCCATGCAGGGGCTCGGGATGGGCGGCGGACGCTGTGCGGTGGAGGTCACCAGGGTCCAGCCCGAGGCGGCCACCGCCCAGGGGCTCGACCGGGTGGAGTTCCTGGTCAGCGCCAACCCGGGCCAGCCCATGCAGCCCCTGGCAAAGGTAGCCTCCGGGGGCGAGCTGTCCCGGATCAGCCTCGGCCTGCAGGTCGCCACCGCCGAGTGCGGCGCGGTGCCGACCCTGGTCTTCGACGAGGTCGATGTAGGGATCGGGGGCGGCGTGGCCGAGATCGTCGGCAGCCTGCTGCGCACCCTGGGCGGGGCGCGCCAGGTCCTCTGCGTCACCCACCTGCCCCAGGTGGCGGCCCAGGCCCACAACCACCTGCTGGTCCGCAAGCTTACCCGCGACGACCAGACCTACACCGCCATCGAAAACCTGGGAGCAGCGGAACGTGTGGACGAAGTAGCGCGCATGTTGGGAGGCCGGGAGATCACCCGCAAGACCCTGGACCATGCCCGAGAGATGATCGAGCGTTCCCAGCGTTGAGTCTGGAAAAAGAACTGACAGCCCACCGCCTCGGTACAGGAACCGAAATCGCGTTCGCCTTTTAAATCAGCAGATTACGAAGATTTCCGCAGATGAAGAAAAAACAATCTGTGAAAATCTGCGTAATGTCGGAGTCCCGAGTGATCATATACCGAGGAAGAGCTATCCGCTGTTGCAGGTGAGAGCGGTTTTACGCTTGCTTGCGGGGGAGGAAAAGGAGGAGCGCGCGAAGGCAGGCGGGAGATAGGGCCACAGTGCATGACCTCATTTGTTCAAAAAGAAAAAATCTATAATCTGGTGGGACTTGACAGTTAAGCCTCAAAGCCCCTCTCCCGGCGGGAGGGTATCGCAAAAGCCCCGCTCCCGGTCTCTGGTTCCCACGCAGCGCCTGGGAACGAGAAAACTCAGCCCGACCTGATGACCATTTGGACCGGCAACTCGGCATTCAGGTTTTACCCGATAGCCAGAAGGGCCAACGGAATATCGGTAGTCCCGGGAGCCGACAGAATGTCGGCGGTCCCAGGGGCCGACAAGATGTCGGCGGTTCCGGGGACGCGAGTCCGGCTGGGACCGTCGTCTTTCAGACGGCTTACGGACCCCATCACCAGCTGGCGGCAACGCTCAGAGCAGACGCCCTCTGGGCCGCACCGGATAACGCCGGACAGCCGGCAGGTTTGATTCCCGTGTATACGAATGGTGGACATCGGCCCGATGCTCTCCGCGGCGCGGAGCAACCAGCTTCCCACGCAGCGCATGGGAACGAGAATGACCGCGTCGGGCCTCACCTTTTACGACACCCTCGGCGGGAGAGGGGTTGGGGTGAGGGCGAAAAAAACAGCGCACGATCGATCACAAACCGCGTCGGTAACGCTTAACTTAATGGCATTGAGTTGGTAGCCGGCGACTGAAAACTCACCTCTTGCCACCCAGGGTTGCTCCCGCTAGATTGTCCCGAATCGACACCTTCCTGTACCCTGGACCCATGACCCAAGCAGGGATAGAACAAGCCGTCGAGTCGATCTGGACCCTGTTCCGGGAAACCGACCGGCGCCTCGATCAGCGTATCGCAGAAACCGACCGGCGTTTCGAGGCAACGGAGCGGGAAATCCAGGCCCTTTCGGCCCAGACACGAGCGGCCGAGAACCTCTTCATCGGCAAGTGGGGCCGGTTACTCGAGGCCTTGGTGCGGCCGGGGGTGGCCGAGCTGTTTCGGGTCCGGGGGATCGATGTCAACCGGACCCTGGAGCGGATACGAGCACGTCAGGGCGGAGAGGAGATGGAAATCGACCTGCTGCTGGTGAACGGTGATGCCTTGGTCGTGGTGGAGGTCAAGAGCACCCTTAAGGTGGAGGATGTACGCAAGCTCCTCAAAGACCTGGAGACCTTCCTGAAATTTTTCCCTGAATACCGGGGCTATCGCCGCTTCGGGGCAGTCGCCGCCTTGGCAATCGATGAATCTGCGGACCGCTATGCCTATCGCCACGGGCTGTTCGTGCTGACCATGGGGCGCGAAGGGCTGGTCACCCTGCGCAATGATGACGCCTTCCAGCCGCAGGATTTTGCCATTGGTCCTTAGTAATGCAGGATGCGGTGAGCGCCTGCCTGCCGCCTCAGGACCGCTTTGCCTGTGCCGGCCTATTACCCCACCACCCCAGGGATGGGTCAGGCACGGCAGGTAAGGGGCAGGCAGCGAACCGCATCACAGATTCGAAGCGATTTTCCCGGCCGAAAATGCTCCGTCCCAAGGCCACCATCATCATATTGAGCATGGGAAAAGGTATCTTGCATCCGCAAATCGCGCAGATTTTCACAGATACTTGCGTTCTTTGACTGTGCAACAGGCGGTGGGCACAGCCCACCCTACTCTGCGCAATCTACGGATTCAAAACGCTCATGCGACCGGGATGTCTGGGAGGGGCAGGGGATATAACCCAACCCTATGTGCTGTAGCCGCCTGAGAGGCTGTCTAAAAACTAACCTATTGATTTTCTATCGGCATTGATTTTCGCTGGCTCCCCAGGCTCCAGCGTGGGAGCAAATCCCGACGCTCCAGCGTCGATTAAGCGCCTCGGTAGGCTAACCGCCAACGCCGATCAGCACCGAAGAGCTGCGTCCGCTGGAGCGGACAAGATGGCGTTCCCACGCTGGAGC
>NZ_SMSC01000032.1:0-43088 GCF_004359955.1 Candidatus Thiosymbion oneisti | reverse complement strand
TTGAAAGTAAATCTTTGCTGATATCTCCTTGATGAGGATTTGGTACCCTTAAAGTGACACTATTTCTAATCATAAATTGGTGTTTACCTCCGGAATATGGACCTTCAAAACCGGCATTATTGAGATACGCTATGAAATCTCGCCGTTTTATCGGTCCAAATTTTGGCATTATGCAGCTTCTCTTATTTTTATTTCAATACCATCTATTTGTGGTAATGGCAAATTTTTATAAACCCTGAAAAGTACCCATTCTTCCAAGACCTCTTTAAGTTGTTCACGACACTCTTCCAAGGTGGAGGCATTCGCGTAGACTCCCTGGAAGCCTGGAATTTCTCCGTAGAAACTCTTGTCTTCTTCAAGAATTTCATAATGTGCGTGTCGTAAACTTGTTTGTAGATATTCTACCAGCATAATACTCTCCACATTACGGTAAGCTCAACGGCACAGGCTTATGAGCGTCCGCTAGAGCTTTTTATTAGAGCAAAGGAACAATTTGCCCTCCCTGAATCATAAAACTTTTTCCTTAATGTCATTAATGGAATAGAGGCTAGGTTCATCTTCCATGCCATGCATTGCGTTTGATATGCTAATATTTGCCCATTCTTGGTCTCCATTGTCTTTTTCAGACTTCAATTCGAGGAATTTCACAAAATCAAGCACCTCAGCCTGAGAAGATTCCGGAAGACGTTTTACATGGCTAAGGATTTCTTTTGCTAATTGCATATCAATCGACTTTTTTTATCGCAGATTGCGCAGATTCTTGCAGATTGTTTTTTCATCTGCGGGAATCTGCGCAATCTGTGGATAAAACATGTCCGTGATGCTGCGGTTCGCTGGCCGCCTGCGCGCCCTGCACGCAGACAGGCGCTCACCACATCCTACGTCGCCCCCGGAAGTTGGGCAGCAGCAGGACGGCCAGGAGCAGTAGGGGCAGATAGAAGCGTTCGTTCCAGATCCGGGTGCGCTCGTCACTTGCCTCCGGGGGCAGACGGGTGATGGCCGCCGCTTCCAGGATCTCTTCCGTGTCGTCGTCCCGGTAGTCCGCCACCTGGTAAATCCCTTGGCCGGCAGCAGCCAGCTCCTCGAGCAGGGTTTCGTTGAGGGAGGAGAGGACAGGCTGGCCGGTGCGGTCGAGGATCCACCCACCCTGCTGCGCCGGGATCCGTGCGCCTTCCTCGGTACCGATGCCGAGCACATGAAAACGGATGCCCTGCCCCGCCAGCTTTTCGATCCGTGCGGTCAGCCCTGGTTCGTCCAAGTCACCGTCGGAGATGAGTAGGATGGAGCGGGCACTGTCCTCCGGCAGGCTGCCGAGCAGGTTCTCGGCGCGGTCCAGGGCCTGGTGCAGGCGGCTGCCCTGGAGCCGGGCCAGGTCCGTGGACAGGGCCGGGAGGGAATTCAGAATAGTGTAGGTATCCTCGGTGATGGGGGAGAGCACATGGGGCACCGAGGCGAAGGCGATCAGCCCGAGGCGTACCTGGCGATTCTGTAGGATCAGGTCCTGGATCTCCTGGCGGGCGCGGCCGAGGCGGCTGGGAGGCACGTCGTCTACCTGCATGGAGCGGGAGATGTCCAGGAGGATCAACAGGTTATTGCCGGGATGGAAGAGGCGGATGTCTTCGTAGTCCCATCTGGGCCCGGCCATGGCGAGGATCAGCAGTGCCCACAGACCCGACCAGCGCAGGAAACGGCCCCAGCGTTCGGTGGTCTTGAGCGCCCGGGTACCGGTCAAGTGGGGCAACAGGTGCGGGTCGGCGTAGCGGTGGATGGGTCCGCGCGCGGCCTTGGCGGAGCTGCGCCATAGCCAGACGGCCACCGGGACCAGGGCCAGCAGGGCCCACAACCAGCCGGGCTGCTCGAAGTGAAAGCCGGTCTCAGGCACTGGCTACCCTCGTCACGAAGCGTTTGCGCCCCTCCGGGAACAGGCCGAGCCCCAGCAGGGCCAGCAAGGCCAGGGCCAAGGGGATGCGGTACAGGGGCGTGGGCAGGAAGGCGGTACGGGCCTCCGCCTCGGTCTTTTCGAGCTGACTGATCCGGGTGGAGATTTCTTCCAGGGCCCGGGTGTCGGTGGCGCGGAAGTAGGCCCCGCCGCCGATATTGGCGATGCGTTGCAGGGTGTCCTCGTCCATGGTCAGGTCGTCCCGGTATTTGATGACCCCCTCTTCCACGATGGGGATGCGTTCCTGCTTGCTGCCGACGCCGATGACATAGATGCGCACCCCCGCCGCGCGGGCCAGCACGGCCGACTCGAGCGGCGCGAAGCCCCCGGCGGAGTTGTCGCCGTCGGCGATCAGGATCATGACCCGGGAGCCTTCGGGGCGCTCACGCAGCTTCTTCACGCCCAGGGCGATGGCATCCCCCAGGGCGGTGCCTTGACCCGCAATGCTGGGCACCACGCCGTCCAGCAACTGACGCACGGCCAGCCGGTCCACGCTCAGGGGCGAGAGCACGAAGGCCTGGCTGCCGAAGACGATGAGCCCGATGCGGTCTCCCTTGCGGGCATCCACGAAGCGGCCCATGACCCCTTTGACGACCTGCATCCGGCTCACCTGCCGACCCTCGACGGTGAAGTCCAGGGCGTCCATCGAGTGGGAGGCGTCTACCGCCAGCATCAGGTCATAGCCCGGGGTGCTGACTTGGGTGTGGGGTTCGAGCCATTGGGGACGCATGAGGGCCAGGACCAGACCGGCCCACAGCAGATACAGCAGGGCCTTGTGAAACCAGCCGGCGAGCCGGCGGCGTGGTCGGCGGGCCTGGAAGGCGGACTTAAGCTCCTGCAGATGGGGATGTAGCAGGGTGGTCCGTTGTCCTTCCAATTCCTCATCTCGGCCTGCGCGGCGATCCGGCCACAGGAAGGGCAGTAGCAAGGGGAGCGGCAGGAGAAGACCGACCCAGGGCCAGTGGAACTCAAACATCCGGTTTTCTCCGCGCCTCTTTTTTCCGCTCCTCTGTCTCGACCCAATCGTAGGCGGCATCGATGAGCACGAGCAGCTCTTGGGAACGCTTGGGGTCCGCAGGTGGGGCGTAGGGGATCTCCAGCAACGCCTGTCCCCGTCGGGACCAGTCGAAACCGCTGGGGTCATTGCCTTGGAGCCAGGCCAGCCAGTCTTGGCCCGTGAGTCCCGCGCAGGCATCACGCCCCAAGCGGGCCATGGCGATCCGCCGCAGCAGCTCGGAGAGCTCGCCCGCGGTCTGCTTGCTGTCCTGGGTGCCAGCGCGTTTGCGCAGGTCCCGTAGCCGCCGGGCCGCGTCCCAGCGCCAACTGCCGACAGTGAAGAAGGGAACGGGCGGTATCGTCACACGGAGCTTGGCGCGAAAGCGCCAGATCAGAAAGGCCAGCGCCAGCACCGCCGCCGTCAGGAGCCACCAACCGAGTCCAGGCGGCCACCAGGGCACGCCCTGGATGCCGTGGATATCGCGCAGCTGCTCTACACCCGGGAACATTCAGACCGCCCGCGACCGTGCCCGGTGCTCCAGGTCGTGGATGAGGGTAAGGTGGATCTCCTGGTCGGTGCGGACCGGCAGGAGGATGATATTGAGCCGGTAGGCCATGGCTTGGAGCATCTTCCGCCGCTCCTCCCAGGTCTCGCGGTAGATCAGCCGCGCCTGAGGGTCATCGGTGTCGATCTCGATCAGCTGGCCGTCGGTGCCGGTGAAGGTGGTCACGCCCATGGCCGGGATCTCCCAATCCGCCGGGTCATCCACCGGGATCAGGGCCACCGCGTTGCGTTGAACCAGGGTGCCCAGGACCCGCTCCAGGTCGATGGCCTCTCGGTTGAGATCGGCGATGACGAAGACCAGGGATCCGGTCGGCAGGCCGCGGGTAGCCCGCCGCAGGGCGCCGCCCAGGTAGTCGCTGGGGGCATCGCCGGCCGCCGCCGGTTCGGTGAGGGTGCGCAGGAGCCGCCACAGGGCGCGGCGGCCGCGGGCGGGCCTGAAGTGCTGTAACCCTGCCTCCACGTCACCGAAGACCATACCGCCCACCCGGTCGTTGAGGCGGCTTGCCGCCCACCCGATGAGGGCGGCGGCGCGGGCCGCCTGCACCGATTTGAAGGTACCGCGGGTGCCGAAGCCCATGTGAGGACCCCGGTCCACACACAAGACCACGGAGCGCTCGCGCTCCTCGCGGAAGACCTTGAGATGGGGCTCGTTGGTGCGGGCCGTGACCTTCCAGTCCATGTAGCGGATATCGTCGCCCTCGCGGTACTGGCGCACCTCCTCGAAGTTGACGCCGGCGCCCCGGAACACCGAGGCGTAGAGTCCGGCGAAGGTGGAGCTGACCAGGTGGTGCGAGGGCAAGCCCAGGGTATGGGCCTGGTGGCGGAGCTCCAGCAGGTCGTCGAGGCGGGGATAGAGACTCATCGAGTGGGAGGCTTGTCCCTCAGGGAATCGCGACCAGATTGAGCAACCGATTGATAAACTCGTCGGTGGTGATGCCTTCGGCCTCCGCCTCGAAGGTCAGGAGCAACCGGTGGCGCAGGATCTCCGGGGCGACGGCCTGAATATGGTGCGGGGCGACGAACTGGTCGCCATCCATCCAGGCCCGGGCCCGGGCGCACCGGGCCAGGGCGATACTGGCGCGGGGCGAGGCCCCGAACCGACACCAACGGCCAAGATCCGGGTCATAGACCTTGGGATTGCGCGTCGCCTGGATCAGATCGACGATATAGTTGTTGAGCTTAGGATCCAGATACAGATTGGCCACGTCCCGACGCATCGCGAACAGCTCGGTCTGGGACAGGGGCTTGGACGGTGCCGTATAGCTGGTCCGTTGCTGCTGGAGGTCGAGCTCCAGGATCTTGAGTTCTTCTTCCCGGGTGGGATAGTCCACCACCGCCTCCATCAGGAAGCGGTCGAGCTGGGCCTCCGGCAGATGGTAGGTACCTTCCTGCTCCACCGGGTTCTGGGTCGCCAACACTATGAACAGCTTGGGCAGGGGATAGGTGCGCTGGCCCACAGTGATCTGATGCTCGGCCATGGACTCCAGCAGGGCCGATTGCACCTTAGCCGGGGCCCGGTTGACCTCATCGGCGAGCAGCACATTGTGAAACAGGGGGCCGGGACGGAACTCGAACTCACCCTTTTCGTGCCGGTAGATGTCGGTGCCGATCAGATCCGACGGCAACAGATCCGGGGTGAACTGGATGCGGTGAAAATCCCCTTCCACCGCCTCCGCCATGGCCTTGATCGCCGTGGTCTTAGCCAGGCCCGGCATGCCCTCCACCAGGAGATGACCGTCGCTGAGCAGGCAGATGAGCATGCTGTCGACGAATCGCTGTTGGCCGATGATGCGTGCGGCGATGTGATCGCGGACTGGCTTGAGATCTTCGGGGGTCATGCGGTACGACTTCGGCTGCTTGGGGCGATTGCCATCAGACAATCGCCCTTTAGATGGATGGGACGGCCATTCCGGTAAGCGCCATCTTCCCTCTGGACGACCGCTCGCAGATACCAATCCTGACTGCTTTTCGGGTTGAGTGCAACCCCCGGATAAATCGCAACCGAGCGAGCCTGTATAAACCTTGCCCGCAGACATGACCCTGGCGGGTCGGTTTGAGTCGCCGGTAGGGTGGGCTGTGCCTCAATTCTCGTAGGGAACGCCCGACCCGGCGTTCTGAACCGCCTGCGGAACGACTCTGCGGAATGGCAGGTCGGCCGTTCCCTACAGGAGATTCCATTAACAACCGGAAAGAGAACCACGGATGAACACGGATCGACACGGATGGAAACCAATCCGTGTTGATCCGTGTCGATCCGTGGTTCGAGAGGGCTAACGCCGTTGCGGATGCACCGCCGGCGGGGTGCGACCGGATTGAACTTATACACATCCGGGCCTTGACATCAGGACGATTGCATGAAACCCCAGCTCGGCCTAGATCGGTCTATTAGAAAATCATTTAAGTCTTTGATTAAAATTGAAAATCAGGGGGCTGATAAAAAAGCGCCAATCCCTCTAATAGCTTGATTTCTCGCCGTGTTCGGCACCCTGCACAGGGATTATTCACAGAGATATCCACAGATTCTGTTGGTAAGTGGAAATCTCTCAATTCCTACAAGCAGCTTGTATCTGTAACCGAAGAAACAAGGTTAACAAATGCTGCCAACTGATTACGATGGGAAGGGTGATAGGGGTTCGCTACCGCGGGCATCCTGACTCCACACCGGGGTGCCGCTGAAGCCCGGCAGAAATCTGTACTCGCCCTCGGCCTCCAGCTGAATATGGCCGCCCGCGCGCCCTGCCAGGATCTTGCCCAAGCCCGGCACGCCCTGGTCGTGACCCTGGGGAAATCCCTGAGTGGTAGTGGTTAATATCTAAGTTGGAACATGACCAACAGCACTGGCCGCTATGCCCCCTCTCCCGCTGGGAGAGGGTTGGGGAGAGGGGATCAAAAAGATGAACCGCTCTACTTTAACACTTATGAATTTGCCACTACCGAAACCTCATTTGGGCAATCCGCCCGACGCGGGCTATATTTTCCTATACTCAATATAGGTCTTTGGGGCTCAAATTGTCCTGCGGCCTCATCGGAACCGGACGAGTCGGTGGGCACAGCCCACCCTACGGGTAATAGGCCCTGTCGGCAGCGGGAAGTCCATCCATCCAGCGCCGGATATGGCCTGCCAGCACGGGCCTAAGCGGATGCTCGAGCTTCGGATGCTCGGGCGCGAGGGAATCCAGCTTCTTCCGCAGCAGGACAATGTGGTCGTGCAGGACCGGCATCTCCTCGATCCAGGCGATTGCCTGCTGCAAATCCTCCGCCGCTTCACTCCCGCTCCGGCGACTCCCGTCCCGGTGCCGGGCGGCCTCGGAGAGCGCATCGGACTCCCCCCGGCAATCGCCTTGTCCCTCGCCGCTCTGGGCTGGACCCATCAGGAAATCGCCGCTGCGGGCCAGATCACCTGGGAATCCGAGACCGCGGAGGGCCTCTTCCGGCATGTCCTGGCCCCCTCTCCTATCCAAGTGCTTCCCACGCCGATCTCCCATTTCTTCGATTCTTCACGAACGGCAATGGCACTCTTGTCACCAGGGCTCAATTTCGGCGCCGTCCTGTTCGGGGCTATGACGGCGCCGCGGGGCGAGGGGTGTTTTCCAGGCATTAGGGATCTGCTGGGTGCTCTCCACTTTGGTTGGCCATTTTCCCAGTATGTCCGTCACTCGGTCCTGTTGAGGATGGGATTGCGGGACCAGGCTTCCGCCTCCGAGGCGACCGATCGGGACCCCACCAGGGTCGAAACAGTTTTGCTGCGATCTCTGGCTCGGGCTCGGGATCGGAATTGGGATCGGGTTCGGGCTCTGGCTCGGGCTCTGGCTCGGACTCGGGCTCTGGATCTGGATTGGGATCGGGATCGGGTTCGGGCTCGGGCTCTGGATCTGGATCGGGCTCCGGATCTGGATCGGGCTCTAGATCTGGATCTGGATCTGGATCTGGATCTGGATTGGGCTCTGGCTCGGGCTCTGGATCTGGATCTGGATCTAGATCGGGCTCTGGATCTGAGGGTATCCTCCGCGAACAATCAATTGTCCGATGTCACAAGGGCCGTTTGCCAAGAGCTGATCGGGGATACCGAGCGCCGGTCGCTGCTGCTCAATCCCTTCTGCGATCTGCTGCGCCTGGAGCCCAAGGCCCACTGGAAGATGCTACTCACCCGCCGTCATCTGCCCCGGATCGGGCAGGCCATTACCCTGGTGGATCCAAATTTCTGGCGGGCGACCGAGACGGCCATTGCCTCCGGCGAGCCGTCCCCGGTCCAATGCGAGAATGCCGCCTGCCTGCTGCTGCTCGACAGCTGGTTGTGGCTCTACGGCGGCTACGAAACCCCGGAGGAGACCCTGTTCCCGGACTTGATCGAAAAGAGCCGTCCCATGGACCACCCGGCCCTGCGGGTGGCCCATGTGCTGCGGGATCTGGCCTATGGCGATGAGAGCCGGGTGGAGGAACTTGAAGCACTAGTCAAATCCTCGGACCCGGCCTATCGCCAGCTCTTTGTAGACGCCTGCTGGATCGATGGGTAGGCTGGGTTGAGGAACGAAACCCGGCACAGACGGCTCACTCATTTGGAGTGCGGCGGCAGTCGGCTACCTCGGTCGTAATCGGAACCTTAGGGTGCTCGCTGTTACCAAAATCCTGTCGGCATGGCACAGACCCGCCGCCGCTTTGGATTAAAACAAAGCGCCGTCGCCGCGGTGCCTGGGGAATGCGACACCCCTGATCCCTGGTGGTCAAGTTTCGCTGGGTGCATCCCGGCGAGTAGCCGGGGCTTAAGAAACCTCCGTGGAATGACCGGACCTTAGAGGACACCGAGAAGGGCACAGGCCAATTCTCTGCCTTCTCGGTGTCCTCTGTGGTTCAAAATCAAGAAGGATGCAGCCCGCGTAGGCCCGCTGCGGGTGCGAGAAGGCTTGCCGAGGGTTTAGAAAAACCCGCCGAAAGCGCAAGAAAACTATCGGCGATTCGGGAGGGCCTGCCGCGGGTCCGGTAACGCCAACCGGAGGTTCGATAATACCTGCCACGGGTTCTGAAAAGCCCATCGGAGGCGTGGGGAAACCGCTAAAGGCTCGGGAAGGCTTGCCGAGGGTTTAGAAAAACCCGCCGAAAGCGCAAGAAAACTATCGGCGATTCGGGAGGGCCTGCCGCGGGTCCGGTAACGCCCGCCGGAGGTTCGGTAATACCTGCCGAGGATTCGGAAAAGCCCATCGGAGGCGTGAGAAAACCGCTAAAGGCTTGGGAAGGCTTGCCGAGGGTTTAGAAAAACCCGCCGAAAGCGCAAGAAAACTGTTGGCGATTCGGGAGGGCCTGCCGCGGGTCCGGTAACGCCAACCAGAGGTTCGGTAATACCTGCCGCGGGTTCTTCTCGTCCCCACGCGCCGCGTGGGGACGTGGAAGCTCCGCGCTGCGGAGAAGTCGGGTCGAAACAGCCTCTTGCCGGCAAATCCTGGCCGGCAGGATGCCGGCGTTCCCAGCGCCGCGGCGGGATGCACCACGCTTTCCCGCCCTACGGTCCTGTTATCCAATTAGGGCGTGTTGACATTTAGCAGGTCCGCACAGCGGACCCTACAGTCAATCAGATGGTTAGCGTAGGGTCCGCTGTGCGGACCGCCGGAATGTTGCAGTCATTCAACAGGTGAAAACAGTCGATTAGCATTAAATGTCAACAGGATCTAGTACAGGATTTCCAGGATTCACAGGATTTTTCTTCGTTTTAATTTCGTATCCCATTTCACCTGATTTTGCTATAGGGAATGCCCGACCTGGCATTCCAAACAGTTTATGGAACGGCGGGTCGGCCGTTCCCTACAAAAATGCCGTTCCCTACAAAAATAAAGAATCTTGTTAATCCTGAAAATCCTGTGAATCCTGTCCGATTGGAACTTTGCAATGAGCGTTCAGAACTGGATCACTACATGTTGAGCACTACCGAGTTGGCTTAAGAGACGCCGGAGCGTCAGGATTTGCTCCCACGCCGGCGCGTGGGAGCCAGAAGGAAGAATGAGCTTTTTCGGGACCCCTAGCCGCGGGAAGCCCCGGACCAATCACATGCGGAGAAACCACCATCATGGCGATGTTTCCAAAGGCCGAAACCAAGATCCAATCCCTGGCCCACGAGATCCTCACCGGGCTCAAGGCCCACACGGACCTGTTTCCGAGTCCGCCGATCAGCGCAGAGGAACTCAAGCAGACGCTCGACGCCTTTCTCGACGCCCTGGACGCCGCCAAGGAGCAACAGGCGGCGGCCAGCCATGCCGTCGACCGCAAGAACGAGGCCCTGGAGGCGTTGACAGACCGGATGAAGATGATCCTGAGATACGCGGAGAACGTGACCCATTTCGACGACGCGAGCCTCCAGGTCCTGGGCTGGGGCGGACGCCGGGACGCCACGGCCCTGGCGCCGCCGGGCCAGACCCGCACCCTGGAGGCCCCACGCCAGGGCCGAGGCTGGATCTTCCTGGATTGGAAGCAACCGGACGCCGGCGGCAAGGTGGCGGCCTACAAGGTCCAACGCCGCGTGGAGGGTTCGGAGGACTGGATGGATGTGGGCACGGCGCTCACAACCGAGGCGACCCTCACCGACCAGCCGAGCGGTCAACAGTTCGTCTTTCGCGTCCTGGCCATCAACAAGGCGGGACAAGGCGCGCCCAGCAATGGGATCCTGGCGGTGTTATAAGCCCGCGTAGGGCGGATAAGCTGGCGCCATCCGCCGGATGCCGGCCACCTCCGTCGCCCTGGCCTGACCCCATCTACGCGGGCTCTGATGAATCCGGGATGGATTCATTCAGGGCTTCCCTAGCCACTGAGGCCGAGTACCAGCGAACAATGAGCAAACCATTACAGCAGCGCGTGGAGCACATCCTGGACACGGTCCCCGGTGAGAAGCTGGATGTGATTGTCCAAATGGAGGCGGACCGCGCGATCACCGCCCGTCTGGCCAGGGCCGCCGGCCGGGCCGTCAGGCACCGGCGGCTGGCCTTGACCCCCCGTGATCTGTTGCCACAGCCCTACGGCAAGCCAGCCGTCAAGCCACGGAAAATGGAGGAGACTGCCAGTGACCGCGCCCGGCTCGACCAGGCCCGCGCGGCGACCTTTGCCCTGAAGCGCATCCAGGAATCCGGTTGGCACTCAACCGATGCCCTGATGAACAACCCCATGGTACAGGGCGCGCTGGATCGGATGCTGACCCCGACCCGCAAGAGCAGCCTACCGAAAGGAGAAGGGCCCAATCGCTTCTGGACCTCGCGCGCCATGCCGCTGCGCCTGACCAGATGGGAGCTGGCAAGGCTCCCCGACAAAGTCGCGGGTATCGAGGACATCCACCTCAACCGTCGCCTGAGCGTCCCTGCCCTGCTGCAAACCCGGCGGCCCGAGGTGGAGGAAAAAGAGGTCTTTCATTCCACCTGGGGCCTGGAGCGCTGCAACGCCCTGGCCGCCTGGGGCCTCTTCGGCAACCGGGGCCGGGGCGTGACCATCGGTCTGTTGGACACCGGCGTGGACGCGGAGCACCCGGACCTGAAGGGCAAGATCGCCCACTGGGCCGAGTTCGACTATGCGGGTAACCAGGCAGACAAGTCCCAGCCCCATGACAGCCATACCCACGGCACCCATTGCGCCGGGACCCTGGTCGGCGGCGACGGCTCCGGGCGCTGTATCGGCCTGGCCCCGGAAGCAAAGATAGCGGCCGCCCTGGTGCTGAACGGCGAGCAAGGCGGCACCGATGCCCAGGTATTGGCCGGGATCGATTGGGCGGTCGATCAGGGCGTGGATGTCATCAGCCTCTCCCTGGGCGGCCTGATGATGGACCCGGAGACACCGTCCACCTATACGCAGGCGATCCTCTCTTGTGTCGAGGCCGGCATCCCGGTGGTGGTCGCCATCGGCAACGAAGGCGAACAGACCACCGGCTCGCCAGGAAACGACCTGTTTGCCCTCAGCGTCGGGGCCACCGATCCGCAGGACCGGGTGGCCGCCTTCTCGGGGGGCCGGACCCAGATCATCTATGAGAGCGACTACATCGATCCGGCCGATCTGCCCCTGATTTACTCCAAGCCCGAGCTGACCGCGCCCGGCGTCGCCGTCTATTCGTCCGTGCCCGGCGGCAGCTACCAGTCATTCAGTGGGACCTCCATGGCTACCCCCCACGTGGCTGCCGCCATTGCCTTGCTCCTGAGCACAACCAGTATCCGTGACAAGAAGGCCGGCCTGGAACGGGTCTCTACCATTCAGGACCTTATCATCGGCTCGGTGACGGATCTGGGCGAGTCGGGACCGGACCATCGCTATGGCTTCGGCCGGTTGGACGTACTGCGTGCCATCGGCTTTGCCAAAAAGCTCGGTTATTGAGTCCCTGGTGGCAAGTGGCTGGCCAGGCTTCGCCTCAGACCGGCGAGGTATGAGTCGCTATGGACAAGAACCACGAATGGACACGAATGTTAAATGGCCGCAACATCCAAGCGGTCCGCACAGCGGACCCTACATCAATCAAGTAGGGTCCGCTGTGCGGACCTTCTGATATGTCAACCTACTCTGGCCTCACCACCGAAACCACAACGGAGGCGGCGGTTCCCACCAGCCTGAAACCCTGGCTTTCCGATGAGAAAGGGAAGGCCCGGTCACTGATCGTGGAGGTAAAGGTGCCTGAGCGCCGAGTCGCCTTCGAGCGCGGCAGATTGACTGACAGGGTATTTCCCAAGCGTTTGGTCGAGAGTGACCGGGAGGGCCGCCGTCTTGCCATCCGGGCGCTGGCGGATTTCCTGGAGCATGAAATCGGATTGCAGGCCCGGGTGCTCGAAACCGCCGGGGCGATTGTGGTATCGGCAACCCCCGACCAGGTCCGCCGTTTTCTGCAGCATCCCTTGACCAAAGGGGTCCATCCCAACCGCGCCCTGGCCCGTAGGATGTGGTGAGCCGCCGGGCGCGTCCCGCGCCCGGCGGCGAACCGCATCTTTGGACTATTACCTGACGGAAGATTCCGAACCAACCGCAATGGCTTCATCGATGCATTTCACCCGCATTTACGCTCCGGCAGCGGCGGAGCGGGATACCGCCCGATCTTAAGGTTCCAGTAGGTCCATGAACGGGCGTCGAACACCCCCGGCGGGGCGTTGCGCGGATCGCCTCGGCCAACTCCGCGTCGGAGACCTGCTGCCGCAAGGTCTGCATATCCTCGTGGGTGCCGTAGGTCAGGACATGGGCGATGAAATGCACCGGCTCCCGGACTGCCTCTGCGGGCGACTTGAACTACAGGGTCCGCCGTGCCACGCGCTCCAGCGTGGAAACGCCGTCTTGTCCGCTCCCGCGGACTCAGCTCCTGTGTGCTGATCGGCGTTGGCGGTTAGCCTACCGAGGCGCTTAATCGACGCTGGAGCGTCGGATCCCTCCTCCGTCGGGACCAGGTCTGCTCCCACGCTGGAGCCTGGGGAGCCAGCCGAAAATCAATGCCGGTAGAAAATCAATAGGTTAGTTTTTAGACAGCCTCTAAGCGTTACCGGTCAGCGAAAAAGAGGAAAGGCTCTTTATGGATTCCGGACTGCCAACGATCATGGAAGGGTCCCACCGGACCTTTTGGAGTGCGGCGGCAACCTGACCCCGAGGCTTACCGGAACCTACAGCGCCAGGCATAAGTGGGGGGGCGGCCAAGTGGCACCATCCTGCCGCCGCTTTGGATTTGGCGAGGTATCCGTTCCCAACAAAGCTGTTGCGGCCAGGGGAAAGCGCCGTCGCCGCGGCGCGGGTGGAACCTCAGTGCCCGGATTCCCGGCCAATGCCGCTGGTATCCCCCGTGACTGAGGTTCGATGCAGCCGCGCCGCTTTGCCGGCGCACTCCAAAGCAGTCCGGAATCCATAAAGAGCCACCTTCCGTAATTGAGAGTAGCTGTACTAGGGTGCGTTCTCAATTGAGCTGAATCCTCATGAAAATCAAGCACATCAGGCCCATGCAGCAGTGGCTGCGAGTTTCCGAGACACTCCGCGGCGCGGAGCTTCCGCGTTCCCACGCGGCACGTGGGAACGAGAGAAAATACTTCTCTTAAATCCCACATGAGACAGAATTTAGTATGAAATATGGTGGCTTCATCCCACCACTTCCGGGAAAAACGAATTCTTTCACAGTCTCTGGAGCGTGGGAACGAGCGTGAAAGATCTCTCCCTTCGGTCGAGATGACAGGGAGTGGTTTTACCATGAAATTTTCGGTGAAACCGGGTACTAGGCCGGATGCTCGGCCAGCCAATGCCGGGCGATCGCTTCGCGCCGGCAGATCCATGTCCGGTCTCGGCTCCGCACATAATCGAGAAACCGCGCCAGTGCCAGCGCCCGGGCTGGATGACCACTGATGCGACCATGCAACCCGACGCTCATCATCTTGGGGCAACGCTCGCCTTCCTGCCACAGGATGTCGAAGGCGTCTTGCAAGAGCCGGAAGAAGTCGTCCCCACAGGCAAGACCGTTCGGGAACAAGTACCGGGCGTCATTGTTGACCAGGGTGTAGGGGATCACGAGATGCGGTGGGGATGATCCGGCAAGCCAGTAAGGCAGATCGTCGTTGTAGGCGTCCGAGTCGTAGAGAAATCCGCCCTCCTCCCGCAGCAGGCGGCGGGTGTTGTGACTGACCCGCCCGGTGTACCAACCCACGGGGCGTTTGCCGCACAGCCCCTCGATGGTCTCGATGGTGCGGCGGATGTGCGCGCGCTCTTCGTCTTCAGGGATCTGGCGGTAGTCGAGCCAGCGGTAACCATGCCCGGCGACCTCGTGCCCGGCAGTACGCAGGGCATGGGCGATCTGTGGGTTGAGCGCCAGGGCCAGGCCGACGGCAAAGACGGTCAGCGGCAGACCGCGGGCCTGAAAGAGCTCGAGGATACGCCACACGCCTGCACGTGAACCGTACTCATACATCCCTTCGACGCTGAGGTCCCGCTCTCCGATCCGCGGCGGGCGGCCCGGCAACTCGTGTAGCCAGGCCTCGGATCGGGCATCGCCATTGAGGATGTTCGACTCCGCGCCTTCCTCGATATTGAGCACAAACTGCACGGCGACGCGGGCCTCGCCGGGCCAGCGTGGAGGGGGTGGGCAACCGCCGTAGCCGACGAGGTCGCGCTCGGTCATCAGCCCAGCTCAAAGGTGGTGACGCCGAAGATGCGCCGGTGGGCAATAGCCGGGGCCGGACCCAGATACATCCGGGCACAGCCGAAGACCTCGACCATCCGGTGTCGGTGTACCAGCTCGAGCGCGGCAGGGTTGTTCTCCGGGGCGTCGAGGAACAGGAGGCCGCCGGCGGCACGCTCGGCCAAGTGCGCGTAGAGGGCTTGGGCGGCTTGGGCGTCGTCGGCGAACAGTGGACCGATCTTGTAGCCTTGGCCACAGCGGCGGACCACTCCGTATCCGCTCAGGTTCCCAGCGCGCCGGCAGCCGAGGGCGGCAGCGCCGGGTTGGGATAGCCACCCCTTCAGGAAGGTCGCGCGCGGGGCGGGAAAGCAGGCGCGGTCGTAATCGAGGACCTGATCGAAAGGGACCTCGACCAAGGGGACGATCTCTTGGTTGCCGACGGTCGGGGTAACCGGTCGCGGGGTAATTGGTCGCTTGGGGATCTCCGCGCGAAAACGGAGGTTGCGATGGGAGAAGACGAAGCCACCCTTGGCGTAGTAGTCCTGCATCGTGAGGACGCCATCCAGACCGATGCTCGCACCCGGGCGCAGCCGTGCGAGCAGACGCTCGCGGCGGGCGTGCCAGAGAGTATTGCCGAGCCCCTTGCCGCGAAACTCGGGCCGGACGATGAAGAAGCCCATGAAGCCGAATTCACCCTGGTAGGCGGTGATGGCGCCACCGCCGATCAATTCTCCTGCGAGCTCGGCGGCGATGAAGGCGTCGGGATCGGTAGCCCAGAAAAGCCGGGCATCGTTGAGGCCGGGGTTCCAGCCCTCGCGGGCGGCCCAGCCGACGAGCTCGTCCACCTCGGGACGGGTCATGTTGCGGATTACAAGCTCCTGGGTCATGGTAAGGCCCTCGTCGGTTGGTTATCGCCGCTCCGGAGCTCGCCCGATGCCCGGCATGTGGACGCCGGAAACCGTACGGAGTTTGTCCCGAATTCGGCTGGCTCCCCACGCTCCAGCGTGGGAGCAGACTTGTCCCGACGGAGGAGGGATCTTGACGCTCCAGCGTCGATTAAGCACCTCGGTAGGCTAACAGCCAACGCTGATCAGCACAGGAGCTGAGTCCGCGGGAGCGGACCAGACGGCGTTCCCACGCTGGAGCGTGGGAAGAGCGCGAAATTACAGATTTTATGCCCTAAAATCAGCGTCTTAATTTTTAGACAGCCTCTAAGCCCAAACGACGCGATGGAAAGCCGAAACCAGGAGCCGTCAGGGCGTTGCCGGTTTGTCGCGGCGGCCCTTCCGCAGCAGGACCACCGAATAATACTCACTGCTGAAACAAGATCTTGGCCTGGAATCGAGTCGGGTAGATTGGGCACAGGGGCCAAAAATAGCCCGCCTGCCTGTGCGTCCCGCACGCAAACAGGTACCCAATACCCTGAATTTTCGGCCTGATAGCCACAGGTGATTTACTCATCTGTGGCCACTCGGCCATGAGTCAGGCGGTCAACACGATACGATAGCGGACCTTGTTTGCTGCTACCTTATCCATTGCCTCATTCACTTGGCTCAACGGCATTGTCTCGACCATGGGCGTGATATCGTGGACCGCCGAGAAGTTCAGCATTTCCCGCACGAATCTCCGTCCACCCACGATACTACCGACAACCGCCTTTTGTCCGAATACCAGCGATGTTACCGGAACCTCGATCGCACAAGTCGGCAGTCCGACGATACACAAGGTACCGTTGTTGCCGAGTAGATTCAGCGCGGTTTCGAAATCGGTAGCCGCAGGAGCGGTGTTGATGATGAGATCCTGGCTACTATGGGCCTTTTTCATCTCATCCGCATTTTCCCAAATCTGGAAATGATGGGCACCGAATTCCTTTGTTTCGGCTTCCTTATCGGGCGAGGTCGAAAAGACCGTGACCTCCGCCCCCATGGCCTTGGCATACTTGACCGCCATGTGTCCCAGACCGCCGATACCGATCACACCTACCTTCATCGCGGGCCGGGTCACATATGTACGTAGCGGCGTATAAACGGCAACTCCCGCGCATAACAGCGGCGCGGCGGCGGCGGAATCCAATCTATCGGGGATCTTATAGGCAAAGTCGGCCGGTGCACGAAGCTTGTCCGCAAAACCACCGTGATGCCCTACGATAAGCCCGGTATAACCATTATGACAGATATTTTCTTCGCCTCGTATGCAATGATCGCACTGCCGGCAAGCATCTCTGATCCAGCCAAAGCCCACACGGTCGCCAACCGCCAGGGAAGTGATATCCTTTCCTGTTTGCGTCACCACACCCACGACTTCGTGGCCCGGCACCAGGGGATAGGTACTGATGCCCCAGTCGTTATCGCGCATGTGAATATCGGTATGGCACAACCCATTATGGGTGATCCGAATCTCGACCTCTTCTTCTCCTAATGGTGCCGGTTCATATTCCCAATGTTGCAGACGCCCTCCGGGTTCCAAAGATGCGTAGGCTTGAAACATCGTTTCTGACATGACGTTTTTCTTCGTGTTTGACAAAGGGTGAGGGTGCGGATAACCGTGGGGCTTAGCACCACGGGAAAGGGGTCAAGTCTTGATCTGTGCCTTCAAGGATCACGGATCAAGACCTGATCCCATTTCCGTAACGGCTTGGCTCAGGCGCCCAATGCCGCGTGGCACTGAGCTTGAAAATTACTGAGGAGCCGGACCGCGGCATTGGGTCGTTTGCAGCCAAATGTTAGGCGAATGATCTGTGAAAAACGACCCATCAATTGAGCCTGGCCCCTTTTCTAGTTAGCCTATTTGGGTTCTATAGTTTTTGAATTTCTTCTATTGGAAGTTGGGTATACTTTTGAATTTCTTCTGTTGTTTTTTTATCTTTCTTCATTAGCTTTGCCATTTCCATTTTTTCTTCTTCTTTGCCTTCATTCTTGTATCTCTCCTTGAGTTTATAAGGTAAAATCCATTTTTCGCTTGCCTGAAGTTTCTTGAAGATCCCCGACTCGACAAAGCTATGATAGGTTTCGTCGCTGATGATTAGATGATCGATCACTTCGACCTTGAGAAATTTACCCGCCTGAATAAAATGATCGGTGAGATCCTTGTCTTCCTCGGAAGGTATCACATTCCCGCTGGGATGGTTATGGACCATAATCACCTGAACGGCCAGCTTGTAAATCGCCATGCGGAAGGCTTCTCTGGGGTTGATGTTTGCCATGTTAGAAGACCCCAGAGCAACCAACTCGATATAGAGGATCTTGTTGGCTTGATTCAAACCCACCATCCAGAAGTGTTCCTGACCTTGACCGATTTTATTCTCTCTACGGAGAATCTGGCGCATGATCAGATAAATGTCTTCCGCACTGTTTACGGTGACTTTTTGTTGCTTGCTTAATTTGACTTCCATTGCGATGCCTTTTATACGAGGACTAACGCCAAAAATCAGGGGCCCAAAACGCGGCACCACTGAGCTTGAATTCACCACGAAACGAGCGCCGCGTTTTTGGGGCCGCTGGATTTTTTTGTTATGCTTTCTATTTTAATACCTTGAAAGTGGGAGTTATGCCTAATTTACTGGCTGCCTTGCAGAACTCCACGTCAAAGGTATGAAGTAAGCTCTCCCCGCAAATACATAGATGCATGGCATCTGCAAAATCTGCCCCCAACTTGTACCATTCGAGGGCTTGTCCAATTTCTGTCGAGTTCTCTATGACAAGGTTTTCAGTTACCAGGGTATTCTCGAAGAATGACGCAATGTCATTGCGGCTTTTCTTATAAACCGAGCGAAGAACCCACTCGGTCTCCAGTAGCACGGTTCTTGAAATAAAAACTTCACCACTATTAATGAACTGTTCAGCTATATCTGCTTGGCACTCATCATCATTGACCGCAAGGCGCACCAATAGATTAGTATCAAATGCGATCATTCGTATACTCGACGGGTTTGCATAGTGTCTCAGTTGGAACAGGCTCACCTGTATGTTGTAAGAACCCCCGCAGGGATTTCGCTGGAATTTTGTGTGTTTGAGGTGCCTTAGTCTGTAACATGACACCATGCTTTGTTGTCACCAATGTCAGTTCAACCCCTACACCCCAGTGTAGTGAGTCCCGCACTTCTTTAGGTATGACAATTTGTCCTTTGCTGGACAGTCTAACAGTCGCCGCCATCATAAGTATTAACTCCGGTAAGACGATTGGTAAGAACTTTGATTATGATGGAGGTGATGTCAGATTACAAGCATAACGTTTGGGCTCAGGCGCCCAATGCCGCGTGGCACTGAGCTTGAAAGTCGCTGAGGAGCTGGACCGGGGCATTGGGTCGCTTGCAGCCAAATGTTAGGCGAATGAGCTGTGAAAAACGACCCATCAATTGAGCCTGGCCCCTTTTCCTCGCTTGACTCTTTGGTTATGCCTTGTTTAGATTTGGCTAAAACTTTTAATTTTTTCTCTGCACAATTTTTCTGTTAACTCTTTCAACCGGCTTACACACCCAGCTAGCCACTCCAATTGCTCTTTTGTAATTGTATAACTCGGTTTATAGCGAGCATCCACGTAGGCTTTTCGGAGTAACTTAAAGCACTCTTCTTCTTCCTCTGTGGCTTTTGGAAATACTGACAAGAACCTAGGCTCAATGCTTCCCACTCTCTGACCAAGCTTTTCTAAATCATGGGTACTTGGTTTGTATCGAGTAAACACGAGTAGAACTGTTCCGTAAAGTTTCTCTGTTACCTGGTGAAGCTCAAAGGCTGCCAAGCTATACTTTTGCCTATTGAAGTTGAACTGATACGTATCAAAGAAATCTTGGGCACTATTAAACCAATACTCAAAATCTTGTTTTGCAAGATTTTGTCTTTCTAGATCTGTGATTTCTTTTGGCTCCGCCAATTCAAACTTACCTGAATTAAATAGAAGAATACCTTCCCTTAAAATATCAATATAGAAATACTGGCTTTTCTTGAGCCGCCGATTTACAAATTGGATGTCTTCGGCAATCAAGCTGACTGGAGTTCGATGAATAGCTTTGGCTAATTTTTTGGTAAGCTGGCTATTTTGCTCAATTTTGTTGGCTTGGCGGGGAGTTTCGGTAACAACCAAAAGATCAAAGTCACTTTGATAGCGGTAAAGGAGGGTTTCCGAGTCAAAGTCTTCTACCCAGTCACCACGGGCATAGCTACCAAAAAGAATGAGCATATCGAGATCAATTTCTTCTCGAATGATTTCGATAGCTTTTTGTAATTCCTGCTGTTTTTGCTCTGGCAGATGTTCAAATGATGTTTTCATACTCTAATGATAATTGCTACTCATGTAGATTCATAGCGCCGGTTCCTCTTGAGAGACTCCTAACGACTGAGGTAACCGGGTTGACGGACCAACACGGACGACATTGAAACACGGACAATCGTAACCGAGGAAAACCGAGTTGAAAAACCGAACGGCGAGCCAACTCCGGTTCACCGATTTGTTATGCTCTCTGCAACGCATCAGCGGTCAATCGCTCAGCGTCTCTTGGTTGTTGTAAGGCCGACCGCAAACATCCTTTCGCCCAATGTGTCCCCTTTTGTGTTGACGTGAACAACGCGGACAAGAAATGACCTCGTCATAGCACCTCCAAAAAAGCCCCGTGTTTATGACCCAGGGCGAAAGTGACGCTTCGAAATAGCAGTAAACCTTATCATCCCGGCCGACACAGGCGTTTCGTTCGCAACGACATGTCCCTTCCCTCGCGATCTGTTCCCGCGGAACCCAGTATCCACTGTCGAGGATAATAACATCGCTTGGGACACCGACTATAGCTGGATCATCGACAAAAGCTTGTAGCAATTCATCTAAGTCACGCACAGTTATTGTTTGCTTCTCCAATGCCGTGAAAACCGTCTTGAATACGTTGTCTTTGGCAGCATTCGATGACACTGCACGCGCCGTGCGTTCGGCCTTGGGTGCCGTGTCCCGAAGGGCATCAATTATTGCTTTGTTGCCGGGCACGAAGACAGGAATCTTGTTGCCCTTGCTCTGGTTGCAGTGGTTGTGACACGGAAGCCAGTTCTCGTAGCCGTTGATGTTGAAGTCCTGCGGTAGACCGTATTCAGCAAGGATTTCCTTCCGCTTCTCCTCATCGTCCAGTAGGGATTCCGGTAGTACGTGGTCAATGGTAACCTCGACGAGTCGAAGTGGCTCGCGGCACCACCAACATCTCCGCCCGTTGCAGTGCCAGATAGCGTAGCGTTCTGGATATGAGAATCTGCGCTTTCCTCTGTTCATCGTAGTTTGGTTGTCCCATTAGGAGCAGTCCCATTAGGAGCATAACTACAAGTAGACCTCAAAAGCGACGTAAGAAAATACGTCGAAAGTGAGATCTAATCTGCTTGCCTGTTCGCAAGTACCTGTATATATTGCCAGTATATAGGACAACCTGTCAGATACTGACATGGAAAATACCCCCTCCGCTGGAACGCAGACCAAGCCCCGCCTGCTCGACCAGGTGCGGGACAAAATCCGTTTTCCGGTCCGTTTTCCCGCCCGTTTTCCTCGCATTTCACCCGAATTTACGCTCCGGTAGTGGCGGAGCGGGATACCGCCCGATCTTGAGGTTCCAGTAGGTCCATGAACGGGCGTCGAATACCCCCGGCGGGGCGTCGAGGATCGCCTCGGCCAGTTCCTCGTCGGAGACCTGCTGCCGCAAGGTCTGCACATCCTCATGAGTGCCGTAGGTCAGGACGTGGGCGATGAAATGCACCGGGTCGCGGACCGCTTCTTCGGGGGATTTGAACCAGAGTGTACGCCGTGCCACGCGCTCCAACTCTTCAGTGAGCTGCAGGGGCTTCATCGGCCATTCTCCGGATCTTTGGGCGTCCATGGGCGTATCGGCTCAAGGCGTGGCAGTCGGGACAGATCGACAGCGGCCACGGCATGCACCAGCCTGTCTTTGGTCTCCTGCGGAATAGAGGATTAGGTCTCCGTCGTGGAAGTAGCACAACGCCTTTAGCGTGAGTTGGGCATTGAACTGCCGCCCGTAAATCACGGACGCGGCGGCAAGGGCGGTCGGAAGATCAATAACGCCTGCTTCGAGTATGGCGGCGATATCGAGGTAATCCTTGGCTTCGGCCCGGTGCGGAACCGTGGCGGCCTTCATGCCCGCAAGATCGACCAAGGCGGCGATTTTAAGACCATTGTCAGGGGCGCGCAGTGGTTCCGACACGCGGCCCAGGCTCGGCAGGCCAAAGAAAGACACTTGCACCGGCCCACCCCGATCCACAAGACAGGTCAGGGTGTCGGGTTTGCTCTGGAGCACTTCCGCGCCATCCAGAAACGGCAAGGCCGCATAAAGACGATCCGGCGCGAAAGAGGCGGTCGAGAAAAAATCGAAATCCAGGCTTGCGCGGTGGCTCAGCTGCAAGGCGACGGCGGTCCCGCCGTAAAGCGTGAAGGCTTCCGGCACCTCGCTCAGCTCACCCCACAAACGGCGCTGTGAGGATGGCAGGATATCCAGACGTGGTTTAAACGCTTGCGCCATCTTTCATTTTGTATATAAAAAGCGCGTTTTCTTCGGCGACCAAACCCTGCGACAATATAGCCTTCAGCTTATCAGATATCCTTAGCTCGGATACCGGCACCAGCCGCGGGCGGGCTTGTCCCCGAAAAGTGCGATTTTCCGCCTTTTCCCGGCGGTTCGCCGTCTACGCTAATGATAGGATCAGATCGACGGTGATCTGCGTCATAGGCAACATCGGATTTCCTCCGTACCTTACCCGCCTTGATTCCGGGGACCTCGCTCAACGATCCTTGAAGCGGCATGCGGCCCGGCTGGAAACAGAGTAGCTTTTATGAGCACAGCAGCAACCAACCCCCTAAGTCCGCAGGAACAGACCGACCCACCGTCCGGCGCACAACGCATCGGCGAGCATATCGTCGAGATCGTCAGCGATTCGGGCGAGGGGGCCCAAAAGGCCGGCCAGACCTTCGGGACCATCTGCGCCCGGATGGGCAACGGCGTCTGGACGGTGGAGATCATCCCCGCGGAGATCCAGCCGCCGGCCCGCTCCCCCGCGGGCGCGAGCGGCATCCGGATCCGCCTCGCCTCCCATGATGTCACCAATATGGGGGACGAGGCCGACATCGTGGTCGCCTTCAACGAGCAGGTGCTCTACTCGCGCATCGCCAACGGTGCCTACAAGCGGGGTACCATGGTCCTGCTCGAAGACAAATGGCGCGACGACCCGGTCCCCGAGATCCGCGATCAGTACGCCAAGGCGGTTACCGAGTTCCGGAACAACGGCCTGATCGTCCACGAACTACCCATCGAGCAGGCCTGCCTGGAGATCATGTCCAACCCCCGTCGGGGCAAGAACATGTTCGTGCTGGGTATGCTCTGCCACCTCTACGCGCGGGACGTCCAGAAGGCCAAGGACGAGATCACCACCACCTTCAAGCGCAAGGATGCGGAGGTCATCGCCCTAAATCATCGCTTGTTCGATGCCGGCCTGGCGTTCGCCGCCGAGCACCTGGACGCCCGCTTCGAGGTCCCGCCGCGACCGCCGGAGGAGACGGAAGGCAAGCGCTTTATCGTGACCAACGGCAATCAGGCCCTGGCGCTGGGGGTCATGGCCTCGGGGATGGAACTGGTGTCCATGTACCCCATCACCCCGGCCACCTCGGCGTCGCACTACCTGGCCGATGTCTTCCACGAGGTCGGGGGCTTCGTGCACCAGGCCGAGGACGAGATCGCCGCCATCGGTTTCGCCATCGGGTCTTCCTTTGCGGGCAAGACCGCCTGCACCATCACCTCCGGTCCCGGACTGGCGCTCAAGACCGAGATGGTGGCCCTCGCGGTCATGGCCGAGATCCCCCTGGTGTTGGCGGTGGTGCAGCGCGGCGGTCCGTCCACGGGTCTGCCGACCAAGGTCGAGCAGGGGGACCTCTTAGCTTCCCTGTACGGCGAGCCGGGGGACGCGCCCAAGGTCGTCATCGCCGCCGCCACCATCCAGGAGTGTCTGCACTTCGTCATCATGGCGCGACGCCTGGCCGAGGCCTTTCGCACCCCCGTGATCCTGCTCACCGACGCCAACCTGGCCACCGGCGTGCAGCCCTATCCCCGCCCGGAACCCACCCCCGACTGGCTGGCGCCGCCCATCGACCAGTCGGAGTGGGACCAATCCGTACCGCCCTACGACTGGGACCCGGAGACGGGGCTCTCGCCGCGTCCTATCCCCGGTATGCCCGGCGGCCAATATATCCTCACCGGCCTGGCCCACACCAACTTCAGCAAGGTCGCCTACGACTCGGATTCCAACCAGCAGGGCTGCACCATGCGCAGCCGCAAGCTGACAGCCCTGGCCAGTACCCTCAAGCCGCCCCAGGTGTACGGCGACCCGGAAGGCGACCTGCTGCTGGTAGGCTGGGGCTCCACCCTGGGCGCCATCGAGGAGGCGGTGGACCGGGCGCGGGCCCAGGGGCATCGGGTTTCCTCCCTGCACCTGCGTTTTCTGTCGCCCATGGAGCCGGGGCTGAAGGAGATCTTCGCCCGCTTCGGTCGGGTCATGACGGTGGAGATCAACTACAGCGATGCCCCCGACGCCCCGCTGATCACCGACGAGACCCGGCGCTACGCCCAGCTCGCCTGGGTCCTGCGGGCCCATACCCTGCTGGACATCGACTGCTGGTCCGTGGTCTACGGCCACCCCCTGCAACCGGGGATGATCCACAACGTGATCCTGCAACGCCTGACGGCCCCGCAGAACGCCGGGGACGCTGATGAAAAAGAGAGAGGAACCGACTGATGTTCGGACTCAAAGCGGACTGGTCCCTCGAAGTCTTCGAGCGCTACTTCACCATCGGCGACTACGCCGGCGGCGAGGCCCGCTGGTGTCCCGGTTGCGGCGACCACGGGGTGCTCACCGCGGCCCAACGGGTGCTGCGCGACGAGCAGCAGAAGCCCGAGCGCTCGGTGTGCGTATCCGGCATCGGCTGCTCCAGCCGCATGCCCCACTACCTGGGTACCTACGGCTTCCACGGCCTGCACGGGCGCGCCCTGCCCCTGGCCTGCGGTATCAAATCCCGCCGCCCGGACCTGGACGTCTGGGTCGCCACCGGGGACGGGGACTGTTTCTCCATTGGCACCGCCCACTGGATCCACGCCCTGCGCTACAACATGGACATGACCCTGATGGTGTTCGACAACGCCATCTACGGCCTCACCAAGGCCCAGACCTCCCCCACCAGCCCTATCGGCTTCAAGACCAACACCCACCCCTTCGGGGCCATCATCGACCCGCTCAATCCCTTGACTGTCACCTTAGGGGTTACCAATGTATCCTTCGTGGCCCAGGTCGTGGACTGGAATCCGCCCCTGCTCTACGAGACCCTCAAGGCCGCCTACCGCCACCGCGGGACCGGCTTCGTGCGCATCATCCAACGCTGCCCCGTGTACGCGGAACAGGTCTCGAAGGCCTTGCAGGGGGATCCGTCCGGGTTCCTGCTGCTCGAGCACGCGCAAGGCATACCGATCGACCCCAGCGCCCAGCGCCAGTTTCCCCAACGGCTGGAGCACGACCCCAGTGATCTGGCCCGGGCCTTCCGGCTCGCCGCGGACCCGGCACTGATTCCCGTGGGCCTGATCTATCACAACCCGGACGCCCCCTGTTACGAAGACCTGTCCAGCCAAGGGACCGACATGACGCCCCAGGAACGGCTGGAGCGCTTCGATGGGGTCCTGGACCGTCTCACGGTTTAAGAGGCTGTCTAAAAACTCAAGCCCTGCCGCGCGGTCCAGGTGAGCCGTGGTCCTGCAAGGTTGGCTACGGCCAAAAGCCCCTCGCCCCTGGCGGGAGAGGGGTTGGGGAGAGGGGGGAATCAATGGTTTCACTTCGAGACGGTTAAGGACTCCATACCAAGCCAAATCAAAGGGTTAGTTTTTAGACAGCCTCTAAGTCAAAGCCCCAAAGCCTCCCTCCCACCGGAAAAGGGTCTACCCTTTATTGAACTGAATGGAAAAATCCTGTGCCGCCAGCCGCCCTGGTGAGATATGCGGGCTAACGCCCATCAACTATCGCCAAGATGTTCAGTTAGTTTTTGAACCGATACTTGTGGTATATAAGGCATTCCGAAGTACTTAAACACGGCGACTCGCCGTCTACTACCTGTTAGGCAGTTGTAACATCCCGTCTGCTGCCAAACCCCAATTAATCGGGATGCTATCAAGAGGAGTAAGAAACAAATGAACTGGTATATCGAAGTATTGAAAAAATATGCAGTGTTTACGGGCAGAGCTCACAGAACAGAATATTGGATGTTTCTCCTCATCAATATCATTATTGCGTTTGCAATAGGTTTTATTGAGGGTTTTATGGGAAGTCCAGGAGTGGTTGGAATGATATATAGTTTGGCAGTGTTATTACCTGGCATTGCAGTTGGGGTTCGTCGGTTACATGATACAGACAGATCGGGATGGTGGTTGTTAATTGGTTTAATACCAATCATCGGTGCAATCGTGCTAATCGTATTCTTTGTTCAAGATAGCACACCAGGCCAGAATCGATTTGGATCAAATCCGAAAGGAGAACGATCTTCCGTTTACTATGCTGAAAGCAGTAATCAAATCAACAAAAACGAAGGAGGGGCTATGCTAACTCCATGCAATGCATGTGCATATCAAGACCAAAATAGGCCAGATGGTAGCAGGGGAGATTACTGCTACCAATACAACGTCAACCTCGGAAACTACGGCGACGCTAAACGCCCCCCAGGATATGATTGTAGTGGTTTTGTGCTTCTAGAAAGAATGAGACAGTATTACCCTGAACTTTCAGATTATTCCGGACCTACGAGTTCTAAAGGACTAAGATAAGGGGGAAAGCGAAAAGGAGCAAAAGGAGCCAGACTCAATTGATGGGTCGTTTTTTACGGCTCATTCGCCTAACATTTGGCTGCAAGCGATCCAATGCCGCGGTCCAGCTCCTCTGCGACTTTCAAGTTCAGTGCCACGCGGCATTGGGCGCCTGAGCCACGCCGATAGGCGTTCTACGCCCAGCGGTTAACTTGTATTCTTCAACCAGGCATTGGAAAGACGAAGGGATTATCATAAGAGAATGAAAACCTCCCTTGGACACCTGCCTGAACAAAAACAGCAGGAACTACAAAGGGCCATCGAGATTATTCGAGAAGAAATCGATCTCGATATGCTTATCTTGTTTGGGAGTTATGCCCGTGGTGACTGGGTTGAAGACCTCGACCCGGAAACGCTTCTCTATCGCTATCAAAGCGACTTCGACCTTCTGGTTGTTACCGAAACACCTCGCCAAGCCAGCAAAATCGAGCAAAACAATCAGCTTGCTCAACGCTTAGCCAAAACGATCCACCGAACCCCAATCAGCCTGATTGCCGAAGATATCCAGTTCATAAATCGTCGTTTAAGGAAAAGCCAGTATTTCTATATTGATGTCGTGCGTGAAGGAATCCTTCTCTATGATTCAGGAAAATTTCAATTGGCGAAGCCAATTGAAATAACACCGGAAGAAAGGAAAAAATCAGCTGAAGAGGATTTCGAGTATTGGTTCAATAGTGCTAAAGAGTTTTATGCTACATACCAAATAATGCTTGAACAGAACTTTCATAATAAAGCAGCATTCATTTTGCATCAAGCAACAGAATGTCTTTATGGAACTATTCTATTAGTATTTACTCGCTATAAACCAAGCACTCATGATTTAGAGAAATTAAGTCAAAGAGTCTCAAGCATAGAGCCAAGGTTCCTACCTATATTTCCGCGTTCCACAAACGAAGAAAAAGAACGCTTTAAGTTACTACGTAAAGCCTATGTAGATGCTCGATATAAACCAAGTTATTCAATCACAAGAGAAGAGCTTAATTGGCTTGCGGAGCGAGTACAAGAATTACAGGCTTTAACTGAAAAATTGTGTAAGGAGAAAATAGCAAGCTATGAACAGGAATCAAGTAATTTGGCATAACAAAAAGTTACACCCGACCAACCGGCCATTAGCGGCATTTCAAGTGCGGTGGTTTCAAATGCCTTCATCACTCAGTCAAGTCATGTGGGAGATGAGGAGGCTCGATTGCCGTTTTTAAAAATCGGATAACGTCTTTTCCACCAATCACCTAACCGATATGACCACCAACCAAACAGCAAGGGGACAACAGACCCAAATCCCCGGCTCGCAACCGGAGAGCATCCCGGCCCTGCCGACGGCGGTAAAAGACGCCAAGGCCACCCGGGAGCTCATGTTCACCCTGCGCCACTTCCACCTCGGCGAACCGACGGCCAAGGACCAGCTCGAAGCGGCGCCCGATGATATCCTGCCGGCCCTGCTCGACCCCTTCCGCGACACCTCCAAGCTGCGCTACGACTACCCCCTGTTTCTGTTTCCACCCAACGCCGGGGACGGCCATCAGGATGCGGACGACCTGGAGCAACCCCTGGCGGAATGGTTCGCCCGGACCGTGCAGGGATTCGCCCCCGGCGACAATGAGGCGCGCATCCTCAAGGACCACCTGCACTGGCTCGAATACCACCTACGCCAAACCTTGCGGGAACGCGAGGGACCGGCGCCGGCAGCGCCCGTTCTGCGGCGGGCAGGGCTGGATCTGCAACACCGTTTGAACCTGGACCAGGCCAACCGCGAGCGCCTCCAGGAAGACCTGGATCAGCTGCGGGACGCAGCCGGCGCAGGTCGGATCATGGGCTATGGCCGCTACCCGGCCCTCCACCTGCTGATCCATGCCGTCCGTAGTCGGGTCATCCCGCGCTTGGCCCAGTTTCAGTCCCAGGTCGACCAATCTATCCGCGGTCTCCGGGCCCTGTTCGACGTGGAATGGGGTAAGTCCGACGAGGCCATCGAGCCGCGCCAGGCCCGCGACAGCGTGGGACCCGAGGGCGAGCGCTTCGACCCCGCCGCCCTCTCGGCGGTGATGGACCACTCCAAAGGCACCCAGGAGATGCCGCCGGAACGGCGCGCGCGGATCGAACGCGTCCTCGAGATCCTGGAGGCCTGGCAACCCGACCCGATCCGGGTCCGGTTCGTCCACTTAGGGGGTGTGGCAGGGCACTGGCTGTCCGAGAGCTACGACACCAAGGACCTGATCGACTCGGACCCCTGCGCCCGGGCCACCGAGCTCTTCGACCACGAGGCGGCTAAGCTCGCCGGCGTCTTTGCCGCCGTGCGCATCGCCCAGCTCGAGATCGAGGGCATCTACGACCCGGCGATCCACGACCCCTGGTTCGACAACTTCCAATGGGAGGCCTTCTCCCAGGAAGAGCTCCTGCTCGTACCCAGCATCATTGCCCTGGACGACGCGGATCGAGTCGCCAGCACCGGGCTCCACTCCTTCTCGCGCCTGCTGAGCTCGGGCCGCCCGGTGCAGATCATGATCCGCATCCAGGCCCACAACAACCCCGGTGCGCTGCCGGACGAGAACCCCTTCCAGGCCTTTCGCACCGAGCTCGGGTACCTGGGGATCAGCCACCGCCAGGCCGTCGTGACCCAGTCGTCCGCGGCCCGTCACCGCCACCTGATGCGCTGCTTCCTCGATGCCCTGGACGCCACCCACACCAGCCTGAACCTGATCACCATCGGTATCCGGTCCCCAGACCCACTGGTTCGCCTCAACGCTTGGCTGGTGGCCGGGGCCGGCATCGAAGGGCGCGCCCACCCCTTCTTCCGCATCAACCCGGCGGCCGGAGACTTCGCGGCCACCCGCATGGATTTCAGCGAGAATCCCCAGGAGACCCGCGACTGGCCGGTACATCCCTTCCGCTACCGGGACGAGAACGGCAACGGCATCGAGGCCCAGCTGGCCTTCACCTTCGCCGACTACGCCCTCCTCGTCGAGCGCCTGCGCGACCACTTCCGGATCATCCCACCGGGCTGCGACTCGTCAGCCCTGGTTCCGGTGGCCGACTATTTGGCCCTGCCCCCGGAAGAGGCCAACCGCCTATTGCCCTTCGTCTGGGCCGTGGACGGCAATAACCTGCTGCACCGCTTGGTCATCTCCAGGGAACTCATCCTCGCCTGCCGGGATCGGCTCAACTTCTGGCACACCCTCCAAGAGCTGGCCGGCGTGCGCAATCCCTATGTGGAACAGGCGATCACACGCACCCAAGACGAAGAACGGCAACAGGCCACGGCCGAACGCGAGCGCCTCCGGGCCGAGTACGCCGTCGAGTTGGAACAAGTCCGTGAGGCCGCCGCCGGCGAGGCCATGCAACGGCTCACCGACATCCTGCTGGGGATGGATCTGACCAGCACCTCCGGTGGTGGGTCCATCCTAGCGAAACCGGCAAGCCCTCCGCCCGCGGAAGAAGAGACAGCCCCGCCCATAGAGGAAGACGACGGTGAAATCGGAGAGCCAATCACACCCGAGCCTGCTCTGAGCTTCGACGAACCCTGGATCGACACCCCCCTGTGCACCAGCTGCAACGACTGCACCAACCTCAACCCCCTGCTCTTTCTCTACAACGAAGACAAACAAGCCATGCTCGGGGATTTGAATGCAGGTACCTACGCCCAACTGGTAGAAGCTGCCGAACTCTGCCCCGCCGACTGCATCCATCCGGGTAAGCCCTGGAACCCGGACGAGCCGGGACTTGAGGAGTTGGTTGAGCGGGCGGTGCCTTATAATCAGTAGCCTGCGTAGGCTGGGTTGAGGAACGAAACCCGGCTTACAGGTTCTCAGCAGCCCTAACTTTTTCAAGAAAATTCCACGTAATCATCCGGGACCTGACAGGTAGTACAATAGGTTGGCACACTAACCATTAACTGTTAGACTCACAACAAGACAATGAAAAAAGGAACAAAACTATACCTTGATAATTGTTGCTTCAATAGACCGTATGATGATCAATCATCTCTACCCATACGGCTTGAAACTGAAGCGAAGCTGGATATTCAGGAAAAAATAGAATCGAACGAGCTTTCTTTGGGGTGGTCTTATATCCTTGACTTCGAAAATAATGCCAACCCTTTTGTAGAAAGGAAAATTGAAATTCAAAGATGGAGAGAATTAGCTAATTCATTTGCCCTTGAATCAGAGGAAATTCTTTTTGAAATGGATAAATTAACTGCTATTGGCTTGAAAGCTGTTGATGCCTTGCATGTAGCATGCGCAATCTATCTGAACTGTGAGTACTTCTTGACAGTAGACAAAGAGATAATAAAGAAGGCTTATAAAATATCACAGATTAAAATAGTAAATCCTATAACCTTGGTAATAGGGAAGGCGTCGTAGCAATGAGAACAGATTCCGAAATAAAAATGTCCGGGTTTGAAATATTGAATCATCATCTTGGTATAGTTGAAGCTGAGAAATTTATCGCTCTTATTCAAAGAGAAAAATTTGACTATACAAAATGGAGAACGAATATTTTTGAAGGATTGAGCGGAAAAGAAATAAGTAGAAGAGCTATGGAGTTTCAGAACAGTTTAGATGCAGGAGAACGAGAAAATGGAGACAGATCCTGATGCATCCCCATGGAAAACATGGTCTGTCCCTATCGCAACAACCAGTGTATTTGGTATGGGGCAGACCACACCTTGAGGAGACTAAGAATAAAAAGACACCCACTTTGTCCCGCGGAAGAAGAGGCAGCCCCGTCCATAGAGGAAGACGACGGTGAAATCGGAGAGCCAATCACACCCGAGCCTGCTCTGAGCTTCGACGAACCCTGGATCGCGATACCCCCCTGTGTGTACCAGCTGCAACGACTGCACTAACCTCAACCCCCTGCTCTTCCTCTACAACGAAGACAAACAGGCCATACTCGGAGACCTGAACGCCGGTACCTATACCTAACTGGTCGAAGCCGCCGAACTCTGCCCCGCCGACTGTATCCATCCGGGCAAGCCCTGGAACCCGGACGAGCCGGGGGTTGATGAGTTGGTTGAGAGGGCGGTGGCTTATAATCAGTAGGTGGTGACGCTAAAATTCACAGGATGCTACAAGACACTGAAAGAGAAAAAGACATCTACGCTACTTTGGTGTATGCAACCTGGAGAACCGAGGAAGAGGTGTCTATTGCATGTTAGACATGAAATTGGGATCTGTGCAATTCTTCAAGTATGAAGGTCAAAGAGCTCATTGCGCTAATCGAGGCTGACGGCTGGCTGCAGGTGCGCCACAAAGGTAGCCATCGTCAGTTCCATCATCCAATGAAATCGGGGACGGTCACTGTTTCCGGAAAACTCAGTATTGATGTCCCGCCCGGCACACTCAACAACGTGTTGAAACAGGCCGGGCTCAAGTGAGAAGCTCACATGCGTTACATGGTTGTCATTGAGAAAGGCCCAAGTAGTTTCGGAGCATATGTCCCTGATCTTCCTGGCTGCATGGCGGCGGCGGAAACCAGGGAAGAAGTCCTTGAACTCATCCAAGAGGCCATCGAATTTCATCTTGAAGGCATCAGGGAAGAAGGCGCGCCAGTGCCTCAGCCACATTCGTACAGTGAATTTATTGAGGTGCATGCCTGACAAATCGCTCCAGCTGATCCCGGCTCTGCTCCATTGATATAAAGTGATATAAAGAACACCCATTTTGTTCAGCGCATAGGTTAGGGTGAGGTACGAAACTCAGCTTAGAGGCTCAATATGTGAACGGAATATCTAGCCGCGTTAAAAGATGGAAACCTAGCCAATGAAAATTGAGGGGTTCATATGGTATAGAAGTATTATTGACAAATTGCTATGGAAGCACGATGTAACCCATGAAGAGGTTGAAGAACTTTTCAATAATAGCCCAAAATTCAAACTTGTTGAAAAAGGAAAAGTCAAAAATGAAAATCTGTATTCTGCTCGTGGACAGACGAATGCCGGTCGATATTTGGCTGCTCTATTTATATACAAGAAAACAAAAGAAGCCTTAATCGTCACCGCACGTGACATGGATCCAAGAGAGAGAAAGAACCATGGCAAAAAGTAAGCAACAAATAGAAGCTTTGCCGGAACAATTTGATAATATAGAAGCAGCTGCCGAGTTTTGGGATACTCACAGTTTGGTAGATTATGAGGATTTACAGAGAGATGTAGAATTTGACGTGGAACTAAAATCGGGGAAAAACTATTTTGCCATTGATAAAGAACTATCACGCGATATTGATAAATTAGCTCAATTGGAAGGGATTCTTCCTGAAACATTAGTAAACTTATGGCTTAAAGAAAAAATTCTTGAAAAGAGAATTCAAAAGGAGAAAAGGGGTCAGGCTTAATTAAGAAGAAATTGAACCTGGTCCCTTTTCCTACAGCTTACGGGCTCAACACGGTGAGGATAGGCTATGAAACACGAATATACGGCTATCGTTAAAAAAGAAGATGATTGGTGGATAGGTTGGATTCAAGAAATTCCTGGAGTGAATTGCCAAGAAAAAACCTATGATGAATTAAAAGATACGTTGGAGGTTACTCTCAAAGAGGCATTGGACTTTAATCGGCAAGATGCTTTGGTAGCAGCAGGTAGCGGATATAGAGAAGAGAAAATCGCAGTATGAAAAGAAAGGAACTCCTAAAATACCTCCGCAGCCAAGGACGCGAACTGCTTAGGGAGGGTGGGAAACATTCATGGTGGTTCAACCCAGAATTAAACAAGCGATCTGCAATTCCAAGACATTCAGAGGTTAAAGATATCGTGGCAAAGAAAATATGTAAGGATCTTGGTGTAGAATCAGTCAGATAGCCGTTAACAAATGCTTGCAGAGTATAAACACAAAAAGGATATCCATCTTGGCAACAGCCCGTAGGTTAGGGGCAAGGAATGAACCCCAACGCCATAGTTGAGAGATACTTACGGGTGTGGGTTACCGGCGTACATCGGTCGAAGGAGAAACCTTAATTCTTATAGGTAGTTGCGTCTCGGTTGAGCTGGATGGATGTGGATCGAGGTTGTGTGGATGACTTCCTAAATAATTTCGGTGAACGAGATCAATAGAGTTGTTCCCGATGCGAGTCTTTAAAAATCAATCGGTTATATTGGAACATGAGGCCGACACGGTGGTCGTTGACCAGAAAACAAAGGGTTAGACGCCAAATGGTCCTCGTAACATACTGATTTTAAAGAATGTTACAAAGGGAACAACTCTAATAAAGAGAAGTAATATGGAAACTAATGATGAAAAGATAGTTGTAATGCTATCCGGCGCCAACAGAGGAATTGGTGAGAAAATAGCAAAGAGACTGATTTCCGAGGGGTATATTTTAAGTCTTGGCGCACGTAGAATCGAGATGCTTCAAAACAAGTTCAATGCATTTGATAGGAATACGGTATTGTGTAACTGGTATGATGCCAAAGTACCTGAGTCAGCGACGAAATGGATTGATGCTACCATAGTAAAATATGGTCATATCGATGTCTTGATAAATAATGCCGGCATCTTTCGCTCAACTACAATCGAAGAGTTTGATGAAGAAATTGTGGATGAACTATGGACTGTAAACGTCAAAGGTCCATTGCGTTTGATAAGCTTGGCTTTCCCCTATTTGAAGAAAGCAGGAAGGGGCAAGGTGATTAATTTAGTTTCTTTGTCCGGAAAAAGAGTAAAAGGGCAATCGGTAGGGTATGCGATGAGTAAATTCGCGCTCACGGCACTGACACATTCAGTAAGATATTCCGGTTGGGAACATGGCATTAGAGCAACAGCAGTTTGCCCAGGATGGGTCAATACACAGATGGCCGAAGATGCCAGCCGAAGTATTATTGAGCCAAAACAAATGACGCAACCGGAAGATGTGGCTACTCTTATTTCAACACTTCTTAAGTTGCCGAATACTGCATCTATTTCGGAACTATATGTCAATTGTGTTCTGGAAAGTTCATATTAACACCTTTGATTGATAGAATATGTTCGCTTTCGGTCGCAAGAAATCCGCCCGTTTAGGGCTGGACATCGGTTCTACGGCAATCAAGCTAGTGGAGTTGTCCCAAGCGAGAGGCACCAGCTTCTCTGCAATTCACGTAGAAAACTATGCGATCGAGCCACTACCCCCGAACGCGGTTGTAGAGAAAAAGATAGCGAACGTACAGGCCGTCGGTGCAACGATCAGAAAAGCGGTCGCGCGTTCCGGAACCAAGGTCAAGCGTGCGGCTACTGCACTATCCGGATCGGCGGTCATGACTAAGGTCATTCCCATGTCGGCCACCCTGAGTGACGCGGAGATGGAGGCGCAGATCCAACTCGAGTCGGATCAATACATCCCCTACCCCATTGAAGAAGTCAACACCGACTTCGGTGTCTTGGGTCCTTCCGATTCGGGTGGTAATCTGGTCGATGTCTTGCTCGCCGCGTCGCGCCGGGAAAACGTGGACGACCGGGTTGCCGCCCTGGAGATCGGTGGCTTGAGCGCCGCTATCATCGATGTGGAGGCCTACACCATGGTATCCGCCTGCACCCTGCTGTCTGACGCAGGCATGGACCGGACGGTGGCCATCGCCGATATCGGCGCCGCCACCACGACCCTGCACGTGCTTCACGAGGGTCAAACGGTCTATACCCGGGAGCAGGGCTTCGGTGGTCACCAACTCATCGAAGAGGTCCAGCAGCATTACGGCATGGACCGCGACCAGGCACTGCAGCAAGTGATTGAGGATAACCTACCGGATAGCTATGCCACCGAGATTCTGGATCCCTTCAAGGAGGCACTAGCGCAGCAGATCAGCCGGGCACTCCAGTTCTTTTACTCCACCGGTACCTTCAACCGCGTGGACCGGATCGTCCTTGCCGGGGGCGTGGCCGGTACCCGGGGCATTGGCGCCTTGCTGGAGGAGCGCCTCGGCATTCCAACCGCCGTAGCCAACCCTTTTAGCCGCATGTCCCTGTCGTCCAAGGTCGGATCAGCGGCGTTGAATCGGGACGCGCCGGCGATGATGATCGCGGCTGGCCTGGCCCTGAGAGGGTTCGACTAGATGGTGCGCATCAACCTGTTGCCGTGGCGCGAGCTCAAAAGGCGCCGGCGCCGGCGCGAGTTCGCCGCCATTGCGGCGACCGGGCTGACGGCGACTCTGACCCTCGGTTTGGTGCTGCACCTGAATCTGGAGGGACTGATTTCCGGCCAACAGGACAGAAACCGGTTTCTGCGCAACGAGATCGGCCAACTCGATGGGCAAATCCGCGAGATTCGGGGTCTGGAAAAGACCAAGGAGCGGTTGTTGGGAAGAATGTATGCAATCCATCGACTGCAGATGAGCCGCCCGGAGATGGTCCACCTCTTCGACGAGTTGACGACCGGGACCCCCGAGGGTATCCATCTGACCAGGATCAGCCAGAGCGGACGCTCCATAGTCCTGGAAGGACGCGCCCGCTCCGACGCCCAGGTTTCCGCCTTCGTGCGCAACATCGAGGCATCCCAGTGGATCGGAAAGCCCGCATTGCTGCTTATCGAGCATAGAGACAAAACAGGTACGGGATTGAGCCGTTTTCGACTGCGTTTCGAGCAGCTTGCGGAAGCCGGAAGGGAAGCGGAAGAAACCTGAACACAACCGGCGCGAGAACCGGCAGTGGACCTCAATCAACTGACCGAGCTGGACCTGGAGCAAATCGGCGAGTGGCCAGGTCTAGCGAAGGCGATGCTGATACTTCTCCTCTGCGGGGGCATCGCCGGGGCCTGGTATGCTTTCGATACCAAGGGTCAACTCCAGCGCCTGCGGACCGCTGAGCAGGAGGAAATGAGCCTGCGCCACGAGTTCGAGTCCAAACAACAACAGGCCGCCAACCTGGGGGCCTACCGGCGGCAACTCGCGGAAATGGAGGAATCCTTTAGTACCATGCTGCGCTGGCTTCCGAACCGGGCAGGGGTCGCGGCACTGCTGGCGGACATCTCGCAAACCGGGCTCGCTGCCGGACTGGAATTCGAGTCCTTTCAGCCCGCGGACGAAACGCGCCAGGATTTTTGTGCCGAGCTCCCTATCCATATCCACGTCACCGGGCGCTTCCACGAACTTGGCCGTTTCATCAGCGGATTGGCTGCGTTACCCCGGATCGTTACCATCCACGACATCGACATCGGTGCCCGCCAGGGTGAACACGATGCATCCGGCACAGGGGTACTCCTGAATCTCAAGGCCACTGTCAAGACCTATCGGTATCTCGACGAGGAAACGGCCGAATGAGCCCCCGCGCTTACTTCGCTGTGCTGGCCTCGATGGTCCTGGTCGCTTGCGGCAACGACAATATGACCGATCTGGAGGAATATGCCCAACGGGTGAAGGGACGCAAGCCTGGTCCCATCGATCCACTACCCGCGCTCGAGCCGATCGACAGCTTTTCCTTCGAACCCAAGAACCGACGCGATCCCTTCGTACCCGAGCGCCGAAATGTGGCCGCGGTCGTCGCACCCGTCGTCCACGGCATCGGACCTGATCCGTTGCGGCGCAAAGAAGCGTTGGAACAGTTCCCCCTCGACGCCCTCACCATGGTGGGCACCCTGGCGCAGGGGGGAATCATCTGGGCCTTGATTAAGACGCCCGACCGGACTCTGTTCCATGTGGACGTCGGTAATTACATGGGCACGAACCAAGGCCGGATCACACGCATTACCGAGGATGAAATCGAGCTGACCGAGCTTGTCTCCGATGGCGGCGAATGGCATGAACGCCGGGCCACTCTCGCCTTGAATCGCTAGTACAGATGCTCTCAACTACCGAATAACATCGAGCCGGTAGGCCCCTCACGGATTAGCCGCAAATCGACGCAAATGGCTTAAGAACGGTCAATGATGACGGCCGATTGCGACCGATTCGCGTTTATTTGCGGCAAAGACAACCCCCATAGATGTACGCTGCACCACAGATGTTATCGGTACTTCGGTACTGCTGTACTGGCCTGCGGAAGACCAAGGCGCGATGAACGGTTTGTCGCTTGCCTCGATTCGGCGCCGGACCGATCATGTCTCATTATCGGAAAAGTGCCTGTACAGGTCTGCGATACTGGTACTCTTGCTGTGGCAGGTTCCGTGGACGCTGGTGATCGCCGCACCTCTATTGAAGGATGCAGAGTACGCAGCCTGGCCTGGGAATCGATCGACGGCGGATCGCCCCCGATCTCGATCCGGTGTCCCCAACGCCGGCATCGGCACCGTCCAGTCCTTTCCTCTGAAGTCGCCGCCTTCGGCCAAGCCGGGACGGAAGGACCGGAGCCGCCGAGATGGCAGATACACGGGGGATCGCATCTCCCTGAACTTTCAGGACATCGAGGTACGTGCGGTGCTCCAGCTCCTGGCGGACTTCACCGAGCTCAACCTGGTTGCCAGCGACACGGTGACCGGTAATGTTACCCTGCGGCTAAAAAACGTCCCTTGGGATCAGGCCCTGGACATCATCCTCAAAGCCAAGGGACTCTCCATGCGGCGCATGGATAATGTCATCATGGTGGCCCCTACCCTGGAGATCGTCCGGCAGGAAGAGGCAGAGCTTTTGGCTAACCAGAAGATCGCAACCCTGGCACCGCTGCACTCCGAGTTCATCCAGATCAACTACGCCAAAGCGGACGAGCTGACGGCGCTCTTAAAATCGAAGGAGAACCAGTTGCTCTCCGAGCGCGGCAAAGTCACCTTTGACGAGCGTACCAATACCCTCCTGGTGCAGGATACCCAGGCCAAGTTGGAGGACATCCGACACATCGTCCAAAGACTGGACGTGCCGGTGCGCCAGGTTATGATCGAGTCACGTGTGGTCGTCGCCAACAACGATTTCGCGCGGGATCTGGGGGTGCGTTTCGGGTTCAGCCGGTGGCAAGAAAATGTCAACACAGGTAACTTCAATGAGATCACAGGCGCCGTCGAGGGCCATATCCAGGATACCGCCAATGTCCATCAAGTGCGGGATCCCGCCCTTGCCGGCGTCGGCACGATCCAAATCCCTAACAGTACCGTCCCCCTCATAGTCAATCTCCCCGTTGCCAACCCTACCAGTGGGGCCAACTTTCTCCTCGGCAAGATTGGATCTTATCTGCTCCAGCTCGAACTCACTGCCATGCAACGAGAAGGGCGTGGGGAAATCATCTCCAGCCCGCGGGTGATTACTTCCGACAACCAGGAGGCGACCATCAAGGTTGGGCAAGAGATTCCCTATCAGGAACACCAGGAACTGGGCAGGACCACCGTGGCCTTCAAAGAGGCCGTGCTCGAGCTCAAGGTCACCCCCCAGATTACCCCCGACGACCGGGTCATCATCGGCCTCAAGGTCAAAAAGGACAGTGCGGACTTCACCCGCGAGGTTCAGGGCGTACCGCCGATCGATACGCGCTCGGTAGAGACGAACGTGCTGGTGGACAACGGCGAGACGCTGGTGCTCGGCGGGGTATTCGAGCGCACCAAGGAGTTCAGCAAGAAGCAGGTACCCTGGCTCGGTGACCTGCCCTTGCTCGGCCACCTCTTTAAAGCCACCACCCGCAGAGACAACAACAACGAGCTCTTGATCTTCGTCACCCCTAAGATCCTGAAAGCGAGCGGCGCCGAACCCTGAGCGTTCACTGCAAACATGCGGGATAATAACCCCAGGCTGGCCTCGTCCGCTGCACGCGCGAGACGATGATACAGTCGCCGGTCCCTGATCGGTCCCATCCGCGTCCTCCATAGCGCGGTGATGGCACAACCAATTAGTCTCGTACCGATCTTGCCCGCGACGACAAAATCTGGCATACCTTTAGTACATGATGCGGTTCAAAAATATCTTTCTCGTAGGTCCCATGGGGGCGGGTAAAAGCACTGTGGGACGCCAACTGGCTGCGGCCCTGTCTTTCGAGTTCAAGGACAGCGACCAGGAAATACAGCGCCGTACCGGCGTCGATATTCCGACCATCTTCGAATACGAGGGTGAGGAAGGATTCCGACAACGGGAGCGGCAAGTGATCGAGGAGCTGAGCGGGCAAAGCGGCATCGTAATGGCCACCGGCGGCGGTACCGTACTCAGGTCGGACAATCGCCGGGATTTGACATCCCGAGGCGTTGTGGTCTACCTGCATTGCAGCCCTGAGCAACAATATGCGCGTACCGCCCGCGACCGCAACCGACCGTTGCTGCAGACCGAAGAGCCCTTGGCACGCCTGCGTCAGCTCACGGAGGAACGCGACCCCCTGTACCGACAGGTCGCCGACATCGTGGTTTCCACCGAACGCCGGGGTACCCCATCGGTGGTCAAGGAAATCCGCCGTCGCCTCGAATCCGACACCCCGTAAGCCGGATCGAGCACGTGTTCAGAACCCTCGAAGTCGACCTGGGTCCGCGCAACTACCCCATCCACATCGGCCCTGGGCTGATTGACGAGCCGGCAATCCTCGGGGCCCGGATCGTCGGACACCAGGTCATGGTCGTCACCAACGAGACCATCGCCCCCCACTATCTGGACCGGATAGAGCGTGCCCTCGGCACCTATCGGATCGCGCGGGTCGTACTCCCGGACGGCGAAGCATACAAAACTCTGGAAACCTGGGGCCACATCATGGACGGCCTCCTGGACCACCGCTTCGCGCGCGACTGCACCCTGATCGCGCTCGGGGGTGGCGTGATCGGCGACATCGCCGGCTTCGCAGCAGCCTGCTACCAACGGGGGGTCGCCTTTATCCAGGTACCCACCAGCCTCCTCGCCCAGGTCGACTCCTCCGTCGGCGGCAAGACCGGCGTCAACCACGCCCAGGGCAAGAACATGATCGGCGCCTTCCACCAACCCCGCGCCGTGATCGCGGACACGGACACCTTGGACACCCTACCGGACTCCGAGCTAGCGGCAGGGATCGCCGAGGTGATCAAATACGGCCTGATTCGGGACCCGGCGTTCTTCGCCTGGCTCGAGGCAAACATCGAGCAGCTGCGTGCCCGGGATCCGGATGCGCTCGCCTATGCGATCGAGCGCTCCTGCCGCAACAAAGCGGAGGTGGTTGCCGCCGACGAGTTGGAGGCAGGCGAGCGGGCCTTGCTGAATCTGGGCCACACCTTCGGACATGCTATCGAGACGGGCGCCGGCTATGGTACCTGGCTGCACGGCGAAGCAGTCGGAGCCGGCATGTGCATGGCCGCCGATCTCTCCGCCCGCCTCGGCTGGCTTGATGACAACTCCGTCCGGCGCATTCGGTCACTGATCGCCGCAGTCGGGCTCCCCACCGCCCCCCCGGCGAATACCAGCCCGGCGCGCTTGCGCGAGCTGATGGCCATGGACAAAAAGGTCATGGACAACCGACTGCGCCTGGTACTCCTGCAAGGCATCGGTAAAGCCCTGGTCACCGCCGATTTCGATCATGTAAAGCTCGACGAGACACTGACCGAAGCAGCAGACCTACGTGCCGCGGAATCGCCTGAACCGCAGAGACACTGAGGGCGCAGAGAAAGCGATAATAAAGCGTGTTTCTGCGATCAATGCGCAGCGAGCAATCCTTAATTCAATGCCATTAAATCAAGTTCGGATGATGGGCACCGGCCGTCCCTGGCCCTTTGCCCATCCTACGAGCTGGCAGGTCAAGAACCCCGCAACCGGCCGTCTCGAACGCCTCCCTGCCGAGACCTTTGGCCCCATCCCCGGCCTGGACCCGTAGGGTGGGCTGTGCCCACCAACCCACCCGGATGAGGCCACGGGACAGTTTGAACCCCAAAGACGCATATTGAGCACAGGAAAATACGGATAGGTTGAACAAGGCGTAGGATGCGGTGAGCGCAGGAAATCTTTCAGGATGGCACTGCCGGGTGGCGCGAACCGCATCAATGGTGTGGTGAGCGCACCGAACCATCTTGCACAGCGAACCACATCTTTGGATGGCCCGCCTGCCTGTGCGTCCCGCACGCAGACAGGTGCCCAACATTTTTGTCATCCCGAGCGCAGCGAGGGATCTTGTTGGACATGCCGCCTGCCTGCCGGGAGGTACCCATCATTGATGGGCACGCTGCGCTCTGTGCATCCGATCAAGCAGTCGTGACCCAGAAACCTCCGTGGAATGGCCAACCCTTAAAACTATCCTGATGGGCGCTTGCTTTGCTCATCCTACGAGCTGGCAGATCAAAAATAAAAAAAATAAAAGGACACCCATTTTGTTTGATAAGGCGCGTCTGTGGTGGTCATGCCGGCTGCGATGATTGGCGTGCCGTCACCCGACGCAAAGACGATTGTCGGGTGGCGGCCATCCCTGGCCTTACCCGACCTACGCGGGCTTGAATTCTTGCCCCTAATATGTTTGCCTTCTATCTTGGCAAGCGCAGGAAAGGTAGAGGTCGCTTCCCGCAAGTGGCAGCCCGTATGGGTGGGATCCTCGGTTCCTGGGGCCAACAATCACAAGCCTCCGAGGTTTTCGACGTCGGGGGCTTTTGCTTTTATGGTGGCGTAACTCTCTGGCCACACCTTGATGCCGTAGCCCATCAGTTTCCCCTTGTGGCGGTAGAGCGTCTTCCTCAGATGCGGCAGATAGCCCGGTTCCGTCTCTCCGTAGCGGTTCACCTTTACTCCGAAGTGGATGCCGGATGCCACGGCGTCCGCTACCTGCAAACCGGCCAGCTTGGAATGCTCGACTGAGCGAATCCGGTCCGGGTTAATCACCAACGGCTCAATCTGCACCTTCTGTGGGTCCGAACCGTGTTGGCGGAGCAACAGGCGCAGGTAGTCACGTATTTCCTCGTAGGACATGTTGCTGCGGTTGGAGAAGATAATCTCCGCGAAACCGTCGCCCTCACCTTCAACCCGCGTATCACGGCAGGACCAGGAGACCCGCTCCAACAGCATCCGCGTAGCATAGCGATAAGCAGATACTTGGTGTTTTGAAACTTCTCCGGCTCCCGGATCAGCGGCTTGTAGATCGCCACGTTCAGGGTACGGATGGGCAGACCACCTACCCGGCGGATATAGGGCACCCGTTGCTCATGCTTGAGATCGACAAAATGCAGTGGTGTCTTGGGCGCTCTGCCCAACAGGGTCCGCACTTCCTTGAGACAGGAGACCAGCTGCAAATCGTTGGCCTTGCGGATCGTTGGCCTTGCGGATCACGGCGGCCGACAGGACCAGCCAACGGGAGCTACCGCTACCGTCGTCGCTGAAGACGAAACCTTCGTCCCCCGATTCATCGAGGTACACGACGAAGCTGGAGCTCATGAATCCACCCCTCGCCGCCTTAGGGAAAATGGGAAAAAGGGGCCAGGCCTGGGGTATCCCCACGAAATCGATTCCAGAATCAGTCGCTTGCGCCTCAAGGCGTGGCCTGACCCATACCAAACACTGGTTGTTGCGGTAACCGATTGATTTCAAAAGCTACTTTGTGGGGATACTTCAGGGGCCAGGCTCAATTAATCTCGCAATTATCTCGGCGGTAGACAGATACCCATCAATGATGGGCGCGGTGCGCCGTTGATGCATTGCGCCTTCCTCTATCCTACCCTGCTCTTGGCCGCGAAATAGCCCAGGTCGGATTGAGTATGGGAAAAATTGATCCGGTAGCTTCCAGGAGGCCGCGGAATAGCTCGCGCACTGGGGTTAACGAAGCCTAACCCACCTGCACGTATAGAACGGAAACGTTTCCCGCCACCAAAGGCTTTGTCATGGTTGCGTTTTTGCAC
>NZ_SMSC01000031.1:0-44643 GCF_004359955.1 Candidatus Thiosymbion oneisti | reverse complement strand
AGCCGGCTGCTGTCGAAGGGTGTGCGTGTCTTGAGCATGGCATGGATGGCCTAGAGCAGCTTGCGCATGACGGCACAGACGGCCTGGATCTTCTTAAGACCGCGAGTCTTGACGAGGTGCTGGTCGTAGGCCCTAACCTGGGAATCGTGGCGCGTGGCGCTCAGTGCAGGCATGTAGAGGGCGATCCGCAAGTAGCGGTTGCCGGCCTTGGACAGACGTGGCTTCTTGTGTGGCGAGGACCCGTTCTCGGGCCTGAATTTCGACCACCGCCGCGGCTGGATCGTCGAGCGTATGCAGCAGCTTGCTACCCTGTTCGCCATCGATGTGGCCGCCTACGCGGTGATGAATAACCACTATTACATCGTGGTGCGCATTGATCGCGAACAGGCTTAGGAGTGGTCGATAGAGGGGGTGCTGCGGCGCTGGACGGCGCTCTTCACCGGGCCGCTGTTGGTGATACCTTATCTCTCGGCGTCCCGAGAAGAGATGACCCAGGCGGAGGTCACCGAGGTTGAGGCGCTTGCCGAAGTCTATCGAGCCCGGTTGCACGACTTGTCCTGGTTTATGCGCACTCTTTAGGAAGAAAGAAAAGGATTGAGAATTGTGAGAGATTGGATGTTTTGACCATGCTGCAAGTCTTCCGAATACAATATTGAACAGTTTGTTTGAATTGCAGCGGCAAGAATCAAAGAGTCATAAAACGAGTATTTCCATCGTTCAGATGTTTCAATAGTCTTTCGGTACAATTCAACTGATGTAGATATCTCACAGAGTGGTGCTAGAACGGTATTTAAATATTTTAAACTGTCCTGAGGAGCAAGTGGAGGATTAAACTTTTTTGTTGATACATTCAAAAATTCTTGAATCACCTGAGAGCTAATACAACCTATTTGTTCTTTAAGAGCATTTTGTATCAAATCACGAGCGATAGCATTTTTCGTGGGTTCGCTAGGCTCAAAGGAATAGACGAAAATATTGGTATCAAGAAAATATTTATCTTTCATTCATTTCTCCCCTGGAGTAATGCTTGATAGGTTTTGCATAGCTTAGATGTTCCATCAAATTTTGATAGTCATTGGAACTTGTGTCTACGCTGGTATAGTTTTCAAGCCATTGGCGAAACTGGGAATTCAAAGTGGTATATTCCTGTTTGGCTTTTTTTCTCGCCTTGCGGATTAGCTTTTCGTCAGCACTAAGCGTAATGTTCTTTAACATTTTGATTTCCATATATTTTATGCACTACATCAGTGTACACGACAAATCGTGTAAAAAGCAAGAGTATTGACGTAGCAATCTCAAATCGTCTTTCCTAACAATTGGTTAAAAGACACCGGGATAACCGGTTGCCGCCGCACTCCAAAGGGCAGTCAGAGTGGTGGGCACAGCCCACCCCACAAATCCTTTGCGGCCCAAAAATCATTCGGCCTCGATACGGTATTTATCGTCCGCATCCTGTTGTTTGCGCGCCAGTTCCGCTTGGGTGCGTAGCTTCCAGATCTCCTTGCGTTCCTCGACCCGTTTCTCCCAGGCGTTCTCGACTTCTTCGATGGTTCGCTCACCGAACAGGGCCTGGCGCAGGAATCGGAAGGCGAAATCCATCAGGAGCAGGTCGTCCGTCGCGGCTGCTTGAAAGAAAGCGTCGTCGAGCTTGTAGGACCGGCGGAAGTTCTCGCTGAGCACGAAGCGGCGGAACATGTCCAGGTTGTAGGAGGCCATGAAGAACACCTGCCGGCTCATCTCGGAGGGGCGCCCTACCCCGGGACCGGCGGACTTTTTCTTGAGGATCAAGCGGTACCAGTCTCGGTTCCGGTCGTCGTACTCCTTGCATCCCTGCTCAATGCGGTAGTCCTGGATACTGATCTCGCGGTCCTCGAGGTGGCCCTTGCAGTAGCTCTCGGAGATCAGGGAGTAGTTCTCCTCGGCCTGGGACGAGTCCTTCTTGCGCATATTGAGCAGGGCCACCGGGTAGTAACGGCAGACAGTGGGCCGGTCTGCGTAGACCTTGCAACCGTTGTCTCCGTCCAGCATCAGGCAGGTGCCTGCGTCGTCGGTGCGCAACTTGAGGCCGGGCACGCCATCCTGGTCCATCCGGAAGGGGACCGTGTAGTGCTTGAGGAATTCCTCGGAGGTCAGTCCGAAGCGCGATTTCAGACGCAGGATGTCGTAGGGGGCCAGGGTGACATCGGCCCGCCGGCAGCAGGCGTTGAAGCAGGCGATTCCCTGGTAGCACCGGAACTTGAATCCGGTGTCGGCGGTGAGCAGCTGCGGCAGGTTGGGACTCTCGAAAGGAAGGTCGAAGCGCTCGTTGTTCATGGCTCGGGGGTCCTCGCGTGGCGGTGGCCGTCAGGTCGGCCAATGAGGGAAGTCCGCAAATGAACGCAAATAAACGCGCGGGCAGAAAGGGTGCCGACGGTTCCGGGGCGGCGCGCGACCTGCCCTCTCGTTTTGCTCGGACAGTCTGCGAGCGAAAGAGTTGCGAACTGCGCCGCTCCCGCGTCAGGCGACAATCAAAGCAGCAGATTTGCGTCCATTCGCGTTCATTTACGGACTCATATCCAAAAAGACAAAAAATCCGGGCACCTCACGGTGCCCGGATTTTCAAGTCTTGAGAAGCTGTCGAGGATTACTTGAACAGCTTGGACTTGTCCACCAGGTCCGTGTGTGCCCGCTTGAAGCAGGTCCACTGTTTGGATTCCTTGTCATAGACGGAGTTCACGAAGCAGTGCCAGTTCTCTTCGTCGACCTTGTTGTGGTCCATCCGATAGTAGAAGCCCGGATAACGGGACTCCTCACGGAACTGGATGTGCTTCATATGGGCTTCCGCGGTAAGGATGCGGTGGTAGTTCTCCCAGGCGCGCAATAGCTCGTGCAGATCCTTGGCCCGCATCTTCAGGGAGTCTTCCTTGAGCATCTCCAGCTTCTTCTCCGCCAGCTCCAACATGTTGGCGTTGGTGGTGTAGTAGGTCGCCACGCCGGCCACATACTCGTCCATGACCTTCTGCAGACGGAATTGCAGCATCCGCGGGGTGATGTAGTTGGGGTTGATGTCGATCGCGGTGGAATAGTCCTTGTGCTCCAGGAAGTTCTTGACCGGACGATAGATCTCCTCGATGAGGGTGTCCACGTCGGTATCCAGCTCAGGCTTGAGGTCCTTGTTGTCCATAACGAACTTGACCATGGCCTTGGCCGCGAGACGGCCCTCGGCGTGGGAGCCGGAGGAGAACTTATGGCCGGAGGCACCGACACCGTCGCCGGCGGTGAACAGGCCCTTGACCGTGGTCATGCTGCGATAGCCCCAGTTCCAACCGGACGGCAGATGCTCGGGGACACCGGCTTCTTTCTCATCGGTGGGCGCACCCAGGTCCTCGGGACCCGAGACCCAGATCCCGCAGCAACCCGAATGTGAGCCGAGCAGATAGGGTTCGGTGGGCATGAGCTCGGAGTTCTTCTTCTCCGGCTCGATATTCTCGCCCGCCCAGATGGCGCACTGGCCGATACACATATCGAGGAAGTCTTCCCAGGCCTCGGCCTCCAGGTGCTTGACCTCGCGCTTAGACAGGGTCTCGCGCAGCTTGCCCAGGGCGGTGACCGTGTCCATCCAGATGGGGCCACGGCCTTCGCGCATTTCCTTGAGCATCAGGTGGTTACGCAGGCAGGCGGCCGGAACGGCGGCCTGGCCGTAGGGGGGATAGTCGTTCAACAGCTCTTTGTTGCGCTGCATGTAGACTTCGTCGAAGCCGTTGGTGGCCTGGGACTTGAAGAGCAGAAACCAAGCGCCTACCGGGCCGTAGCCGTCCTTGAAGCGGGTCGGTACGAAGCGGTTTTCCATCATGGTCATCTCGGCGCCGGCCTCGGCGGCCATGGCATAGGTGGAGCCGGCGTTCCACACCGGGTACCAGGCACGGCCCTGGCCCTCACCCACCGACCGGGGCCGGAAGATGTTCACGCAACCACCGGCGACCAGCAGGCAGGCCTTGAACTTGTAGACGAACAGCTTGTGCTCGCGCACCGAGAAACCGACCGCCCCGGCGACGCGGTTCTTGTCGTTCTTGTCGTTTACCAGCTTGACGATGAAGACCCGCTCCTGGATGCGGTCGGTACCCAGGGCCTTCTTGGCGGCCTCGGCGACGATCCACTTGTAGGACTCGCCGTTGATCATGATCTGCCATTTACCGGAACGCACCGGCTTACCGCCGTCCTTCAAGGGGGTCAAGCCCTTGGAGCCGTCATGGCGCTCGCCGTTCTCGTCGGTCTTCCAGATCGGCAGGCCCCATTCCTCGAACAGGTGCACGGACTCATCGACGTGGCGGCCCAGATCGTAGGCCAGGTCGTCACGGGTGATGCCCATCAGGTCGTTGGAGACCATGCGGGCGTAATCGGCGGGGTCCTGCTCGCTGCCGATGTAGGTGTTGATGGCGGACAGGCCCTGGGCCACGGCGCCGGAGCGATCCATGGCGGCCTTGTCGACCAGCTTTACCTTGATGTCGCTGCCGGCGGCCTTGACCCAGGGACCGATCTCGTAAGCGGTACCGCAGGCGGCCATGCCGCCACCGATGATGAGGATGTCGACCTCTTCCTCGACAACCTCGGGTTTTCCGAATTCTCCGGCCATTCTGTTACCTCTGTTGAATCTCTGTTGACTTGATTTGGAGTCGACTCAGGGGCCTACTTTTTGATCAGTTCGCTGGAATCGCCGGCGCGGAAGCCATTGGCCCGTACGAAGAAGCCGGGTTCCGTAACCTTGGAGATGTCGGCCTCCGGCTTGCCGCCGTAGGGATCGATGGAGCCCTCTGGGGTGGTGCGGATCGGAAACTTGAAGCGCTTCATGGTGCCGTTGCGGAATTTGATGGTCCACATGATGGAGTCGGTACCGCGCAGGGGCTGCACGGAGGCACCCAGGGGCACGATATCCGCGTAGGGACGGGCCTCGATGGCCTGCTGCGGACAGATCTTGATGCAGGAGTAGCACTCCCAGCACTGCTCGGGCTCCTGGTTGTAGGCCTTCATGGCACGACCCGTCTCGGACCCATCCTTGTCGAGCATCATCAGGTCATGGGGGCAGATGTACATGCAAGCGGTCTTGTCCTGGCCTTTGCAGCCATCGCACTTCTCAGTACGCACAAAAGTTGGCATGGTGCATTCTCTCCTAAGTGTTTCATTGCGGTGTAGCCGCCGCGATGGATAATACCTGGCGACCTGTGGCTTCCCGTGGACCCAAGCCTGCCGATACTCTGGATGATCTGCCGTCCTTAGAGGCTGTCTAAAAACTAACCTATTGATTTTCTACTGGCATTGATTTTCGGCTGGCTCCCCACGCTCCAGCGTGGGAGCAGACTTGGTCCCGACGGAGGAGGGATCTGACGCTCCAGCGTCGATTAAGTGCCTCGGTAGGCTAACCGCCAACGCCGAGTCAGCATCGAGGAGCTGAGTCCGTGGGAGCGGACACAACGGCGTTCCCACGCTGGAGCGTGGGAACGAGCGCGGAATTTACAGATTTTATGTCCTAAAATCAGTATCTTAATTTTTAGACAGCCTCTTAGACATTGCGGCCGGCCTGCCGTCCCGTCCCTGAAGTCAGGTTACGCGATTCGATCCGAGTCCCTAAGACCCTCGAAGACCCTCGTCCCAGCCGGGACCTGCCGCTTAAGAGGTAAGAAGATAATGATATACCCATGAAGGCGTCAAAACAGTTTTATAGCGTTTATCATAAATTTTACTTATTATGAGATTCGGATATCCTTGTTCTACGCCAGAGATTTCGGTATTTTGCGTCGGCGCGAGGGACGCAGGCGCAGACGCCGGTGGCCGAGTGTTCCATCGTAACCTTGAGTAGGATCAATCATGCAGGAGTAGAACCTATGCGAAAACACAGCCTCATCAAGCAATCGCTCGTCGGTCTAGGTGCCGCTATCGGACTCTGCCTATCCGGCGCCCTGACGGCGGCGGATACCATCAAGGTGGGCATCCTCCACTCGCTGTCCGGGACCATGGCTATCAGTGAGACCACCTTGAAGGACACCATGCTGATGCTCATCGACGAGCAAAACAAGAAGGGCGGCGTGCTGGGCAAGCAGCTGAAGCCGGTGGTCGTGGACCCTGCCTCCGATTGGCCCCTGTTCGCCGAAAAGGCCCGTGAGCTGCTCGAGCAGGAGAAGGTCGCGGTGGTATTCGGCTGTTGGACCTCGGTCTCCCGCAAATCCGTGCTCCCGGTGTTCGAAGAACTCAATGGCCTGCTCTTCTATCCGGTCCAGTACGAGGGCGAGGAGTCCTCCAAGAACGTCTTCTACACGGGTGCCGCGCCCAACCAGCAGGCCATCCCGGCGGTTGACTACCTGATGAAGGAAGTGGGCGTGAAGCGTTGGGTACTGGCGGGTACCGACTATGTCTACCCGCGCACCACCAACAAGATCCTCGAGGCCTATCTGAAACAAAAGGGCGTAGCCGAAGAGGACATCATGATCAGCTACACCCCCTTCGGTCACTCCGATTGGCAGTCCATCGTTGCCGACATCAAGAAGTTCGGATCCAAGGGTAAACAGACGGCGGTGGTCTCCACCATCAACGGCGATGCCAACGTGCCCTTTTACAAGGAGCTCGCAAACCAAGGCATCTCCGCGGAAGACATCCCGGTGATGGCCTTCTCGGTCGGTGAGCAGGAGCTGTCCGGAATCGACACCAAACCGTTGGTAGGCCACTTAGCCGCCTGGAACTACTTCATGAGCGTGGACGACCCGGCCAACCGGAAGTTCATCGCTACCTGGCACAAGTTCATCAAAGACAAGAAGCGCGTCACCAACGACCCGATGGAGGCCCACTACATCGGCTTCGACCTCTGGGTGAAGGCGGTGGAAAAGGCCGGCAGCACCGAGACCGACAAGGTTACCAAGGCCATCATCGGGTTGCAGACGTCGAATCTCACCGGCGGCAAGGCCAAAATGCTGGAGAACCACCACATCACCAAACCGGTCTTGATCGGCGAGATCCAGGAAGACGGCCAATTCGAGGTCGTCTGGCGGACGGAGAAGGAGATTCCGGGTGACCCCTGGTCCAAGTTCCTCTCCGGTTCCAAACAGGACGTCACCAAGGATTGAGTTGCGTCCATTCAAGAGCGATTCGGCGAACTGGACCCGTAGGGTGGGCTGTGCCCACCAAGTATTGTGCCTGCCCGGCGGGCACAACCTACCCTACGCCTATCCGGTGGGCACAGCCCACCCTACTCCATGGTAAGCACCAACTTACCCTCGGTATGGCCCGCCTCGATACGATTATGGGCGACGGCGACCTGCTTGAGCGGAAAGGTCTCGGAGACCTGGATGCGGAGCTCGCCGGAGTCGATCCACTGGGCGCAGCGGCGCAGGATCTCCCCTTGGTGTGCGCGCGCAGCGGGCTGTTCGCGCAGCATCGGTGCCAACATCCACTCGAAGCTGATACGCAGATTGCGGCCGCGGACCTCCTTCCAGTCCTGATCCGGGCCTGGCTGCAGGATGGTAACCAGGTTACCGCGGTAGGCCATGGCCGGTACGGTTTGGGCGAAGACCGCCGGCCCGACGGTGTCGAGTGCCATGTCCACGCCCTTACCCCCGGTCCAATCCATGACCGCTGCGACCAGGTCTTCCTCCTGGTAGTTGATCACGCATTTGGCACCGAGCGCCCGTACCAGTTCCGCCTTCCGTGGATTGCTGACCGTAGTGCATACTCGGGCACCGGCCAGCCGCGCTAGCTGGATCGCCACATGCCCGACCCCCCCGGCGCCGGCATGAATCAGCACTCGCTTGCCTTCAGCCAGGTCGGCATGATCGTAGAGGGCCTCCCAGGCCGTGATCAAGACCAGGGGGGCCGCGGCGGCGTGGATAAAGTCGAGGGTACGGGGCTTCGGCTGGGCGATGCCCTCGTCCACCAAGGCATACTCCGCATAGTTACCCTCGGGTCCGCCGAGACCTCCGTGACAGAACCAGACCGGGTCGCCGGGCTTGAAGCGCGAGACCCGCTCACCGACGGCCTCCACCACCCCGGCGCCGTCGCAACCGAGCACTGCCGGCAGACCGTCCGGCACCAACACCCCGCGCGCGCGGAGCTTGGTATCGACAGGATTGATCCCGGCTGCCTTCAGGCGTACCAACAGGCCGGTGGGTGAGGAGAGCGCCGGTACCGCCCGTTCGGTCAGGGTCAGGGCCTCAGGTTCGCCGGTTTTGCGCATTTCGATCACTTTCATTGTCTTGCCTCCGTCGCCTATGCTTTCATGGGTAGCGCCCCTTGAATCTCGACAGGCAATATTCCGACCAGGAGAAACACTATGCAAATCGAACACTGGGATCCGGCGCGCGACGGCGAGCTCACCGAGGCCAACATGCGCCGTAAGCTCCAGGCCCGCGGCTACACCGTCAGCAAGTACGTCTATCCTCCGGGGACGCGCTTCCCGGAGCACGACCACGGGGTCGACAAGATCGACGGCGTTCTCTCAGGGCGTTTCCGCATGGATTTGCAGGGGGGCAGCGCGATATTGGAGGCAGGTGACTTGCTGGCGGTTCCGAAACATGTCCTCCATAGTGCGGAAGTGGTAGGGGACGAACCCGTGGTCAGCCTGGACGCGATACGGACCACATGATCAAGGTCAAGCCTCAGGTGGCGGCGGGACCAAGACCTCCCGGTTGCCGTTGGTCTCGGCGGGACCGACCAGGCCGATGCGCTCCATTTCCTCGACCATCCGGGCGGCCCGGTTGTAGCCGATCTTGAGCCGGCGCTGCACGCCCGAAATGGAGGCGCGGCGGGTCTCGGTGACGAACTGGACCGCCTCGTCGAACAAAGGATCCTGGTCCTCGGTGTCACCACCGGAGGAGTCCGGATCGATGCCGGGAATGGCCTCTCCCGTATCCTGCAGAACGGTGTTGATATAGTCCGGCGCCCCCGCTCGCTTGAGGTGTTCCGCAACCCGGTGCACCTCCTGGTCGTCTACGAAGGCGCCGTGTACCCGTTGGGGAATGCTGGTGCCGGGGGGAAGGTAAAGCATATCGCCCCACCCAAGGAGGTGCTCGGCCCCCATCTGGTCGAGGACGGTCCGCGAATCGATCCGCGAGGACACCTGGAAGGCCATGCGCGTCGGGATATTGGCCTTGATCAGGCCCGTAAGCACGTCCACCGACGGGCGCTGGGTCGCGAGCAGCAGGTGAATTCCCGAGGCCCGCGCCTTCTGCGCCAGGCGTGCGATGAGCTCCTCTACCTTCTTGCCCACCACCATCATCATGTCCGCCAGCTCGTCGATGATGACTACGATGTAGGGGAGGTGGGCGAGGTGAGGCACCGCCTCGGTCTCATTTACCCCCAATCCGCCCGGCTCGGTCACGAACAGGGGATCGGGGATGGGCTCCCCGGCCGCCTCCGCGTCCGCGACCTTGCGGTTGTAGCCGGCGATGTTGCGCACGCCGAGCTGGGCCATCAGGCGATACCGGCGTTCCATCTCTGCGACGCACCAGCGCAGGGCACTCGCCGCTTCCTTCATGTCCGTGACCACGGGGGTGAGCAAGTGGGGAATGCCCTCGTAGACCGAGAGCTCCAGCATCTTGGGGTCCACCATGATCAGGCGCACATCCTTCGGTGTGGATTTGTAGACCAGACTCAGGATCATCACATTGATGGCTACGGATTTTCCCGAGCCCGTCGTGCCGGCGATCAGGGCATGGGGCATGCGGGCCAGGTCCGCGCACACCGGCTGTCCGGCGATATCGGTACCCATGGCCAAGGTCAGAGGCGCCTTGGCATCCTGATAGGTCGGGGAGGTCAAGACCTCGCTCAGGAAGACGGTCTCGCGGTGCTCGTTGGGGATCTCGAGGCCGATGACGGATTTGCCCGGTATGACCTCCACCACCCGCACGCTCACGGTGGACAGCGCCCGCGCGATGTCTTTAGCGAGACCCGTAATCTTGCTCACCTTGGTGCCGGGCGCAAGCTGAAGCTCCAGCAGAGCAACCACCGGCCCCGTATGCACCGCGACCACTTCCGCGACGACACCGAAGTCCGCAAGCTTGGCCTCCACTTGGCGCGAGAGATCTTCCAGCATCTCCTCCGTGTAACCCTTACCGCTCTTGCGGGGCGGGTCCAGGAGCTCCAGGGACGGAGGCCTCCCCTCGCCGAGAAACTGGGAGCCCTCGAGCTGGGGCCCGTCCTGCGCTGCCGCGGGTGCAGCTGCCGTGACGGGTTTCGACCGCTCTGGTTTCGACTGTTCTGGAGGGGGACCGGGCTCGGCGACCGGCGGCATCTCCGGTTGATAAGACTCAGATAGCTCCGGGGCCTCCGGCAAGACAGGTTCGTCCCTTTCCTCGCCATCCGCCGGGGACCGACGGCGCCATAACGGAAACCAGGTCCCGTCCTTTACCCACCGCATAAGAGCCAGGACGGAGCCCCCCAAGGTATCCAGCACCGCCAGCCAAGAGATCCCCGTGAGGAGCCTGAAACCGGCGAGGAACAACCCTAATAGGAACACAGTTGTTCCCTTGGGGCCAAAGGCCAAAATCATACTGTCCCCGAGGAGCAACCCCAGCCCGCCCCCGGTCCCGTTCGGTAATTCGGCCCCGAGCGCCGGCAGGTAGATACTTGCGAAGGCACAGCCCGCGACCAGGGCGAACAAGAAGCCGAACCAGCCGAGCGCCAACTTGTGGAGTCGGATCTCGGGCTCCGGTTCCGGCTTGCGAAAGATCAGATAGCCGCTCCAGGCGACCATAACCGGGATAGAAAAGGACAAAATACCGAACAGATAAAACGCGATATCGGAGAACCAAGCGCCGACCCTGCCGCCCGCATTGGTCACGATGTCGCCGTAACCGATGTGGGACCAGGCCGGATCTTGGGGGGAGTAGGTCACCAGGGCCAGCAGTAGATAAAGCGCCACGCACAGCAGGGCCCACAGCGCCCCTTCACGGATGCCGCGTTGCAGATAGTCGCTGAAGGTCAGCGTCCCGACCCGAGTTGCCTGAGCCACAGGTTAGTCCCCTGGTATCCCTTTGGATATTACAACCTTACAGAGGCTTTTTCCTGTAATCAAGGAAAGATAAGCCAGGGCGAGCGGGGATAAATCTCCGTCGGTTAAGCAAGCTGATTTCAGCTGCCAGCGATCTGAGAAGCTGTCTGGTTAAAATGGATCCGAGCGTCGGGTTGCGTTACGCCGCGTTCGGCGCCGTGCCGGTCCGGGCGCGGTTCTGGGTTATTTGGCGTTGGTTGTAGGAAAAGATCCCTCCTGCGTCGGGACCAGTCCGGCGTGTTGGGTTACGGCGCGTTCAGCCCTGTCACTGGGCTTCAGGATCGAACAGCGCGCCTAACCCAACCTACACTTAACGCGTGGCCCGCCTGTGCGGACCTCACTTTGGGTGTAGGATGCGGTGAGCGCCTGCCCACCGCCCCAAGCACACCTGCCGGTGCGGGCCTACCTACCCCCAGGGATGGGAAAAGCCCGGCAGACAAGCGGCAGGCGGCGAACCGCATCATTCAGGATTGCTGAAAACCCCTCAGCGCAGATAGACGCCATCCTCACCGATCTTGCCCGGACCCCCGAGGACATAGATACCGGCGGAGTTGCCCTTGACATGAAACGAGAGGTTTCCGCCGCGGGCCGTGCTTTCATTGCCGGTGACCGCATCCCGATAGATGCCGTCGCGCACGCCCTCGACGCGGATGTCCTGACCGCCGCCGATGGTGAGTCCGACGACGGCGTAGCTCTCGCCGTCATTCCAATCGCGGACGAAAGAGAGGCCGGAACCCCACTCGGCGAGGTGGCTCATGGGGGCCTTCTGGAGGGCGGGGATTGCCCCACGGATCCGGTTGAGGCGCCGGATATGTCGGTAGAGCGGGTGGTTTTGGGTCTGTGCGATGTGCGCATCGTCGATGTAGTCGCCGAAGTAGGCGCGTCCTGTCGTCTCCAGGGTGTCGTCATTGCCGATGACGTCCTGGGGCGCGCCCTTCATGAACTCGATTTCTTCCCCGAAGTAGAGACAGGGGATGCCGCGTACCGTCCACAGGAGGTTGTAGGCGGCCGCGGCCATCCATTGCTCGCCCTTGAAGCGGAAGCGAAAGTCGTTGTCCGGGCCGACGTCGTGGTTCTGCAGGAAGGTGACGAGCTCGGTGGCGTTGCCGTAGATCCAGTCCATCTCCAGCACCCGGGCGACGCCCTCGAAGCTGCCGCGGCTTAGGTTGTCGCGGAAAGTGGAGAAGAGGCCGAAATCGAGTTGGGGAAAGCCGGAATCGCCCCCGGTACTGGGGTCGCGCGGGTCGTGGCCGAGGCGGGTGTACCACCAGGGACGGATCTGTGAGGGCCCGTTGTCGCCGCCGCCCAGGTCGCCCCAACCATAGCCCTTGACCAGGTTCTCGCCGAACACGAACAACCCCGGTTTGTGGGCCTTCCAGGCATTGACGTACTCGAGCAGATTGTCGCGCTCGAGGTGCTTGACGGTATCGATCCGCAAGGCATCGACCCCCATGTCGAGGTAGCGGTTGATGCTGCCGATGATGTAGTCCTTGACGTTCTCCCGCTCAGTGGCGAGGTCGATGCAGTCGCCGGCGAGGTGCTTGTGTTGCAGCGGGTGGGCACTCTCCCAATCCCCACCGCAGATGAATCCCTCCTGGTGATACCACTCGGGGTCGAGGGTGTTGGCGTCGATCCCGAAGAAGCGACCGGGGTCATAGCCGGGCTTGGGCAGAGTCTCGCCGGTCTTGGGATCGACCAGGGGCTCGATGCCTTCCGGATCCCGGGTATGGCGCTCCCGATACCAGGCCGGGGCGACCGGGTTGTCGACGTCGTCCCGGTTCGGCCAAGCGTAGTTGCCCAGGCTGCCTTGGTAGGGGCCATGGTCGATCCGGCCCGGCTCCGAGCCTTGGGGGACGTAATACTTGATCGGTAGGTGGTCGATCCACACCTGGCCGCGGATGCCGTACTGGCAGGAGTGGTTGACGACCACGTCCTGGATGATCTTGATGCCCCGGGCGTGGGCCGCGTCGATGAGATCCTGATAGCGGGCGTCCGGCGATTCCAGCCGCGGATCGATCCGGGTCCAGTCGTAGCCATGGTAGCCGTGGTAGTCGAGACCGGAACGGTTCTCGATGGGTGGGGTGATCCAGATGGCGCTGAACCCCAGGTCGCGGATATAGTCCAGGCGCTGGATCAATCCCTTGAAATCCCCGCGCCAATGGGGATCCGTGGCCTGACCGGCGGCATTGAATCGGATGCGGTCGCGGCAGAAGAAATTGTTGGATGGATCACCGTCGTAAAATCTGGCGGTGAGCAAAAAATAGATGGTCTCCGCACGGAAGTCGGGCCGCCCGGTGGTTTCCGCCTTGATCCGCGGTGCCGCCTTAGGCTTGGGCCGCGGCGAAGACTCGCCTGGGGCGGATGCCGCCGACTGTGGTGGTTGGTCGTACCAGCGGCCGTTCTCCGTGTACCAACCGCTGCGATCCCGATGCAGATCGCCGCTCTGACGGCCCTGGAGGTCATTGAAGACGAAGCTGGCCGCTGCGACGCCTTGGAACCGATAGGTCAACCAGCCGTCCACCTGTTCCATGGGAACGCCCGGCCAGGTCGAGCTATGGCCCTGAGGGTGGGTGTTCCAGTAATGGATGTGAACACTGTCGGCCCAATCGGCGGGTTTTCTGAAGCGAACGATCAGATCAGGCATCGCATGGACTCCGATGAAGGTGCAGCAGGAATCATTCGGTCGCTTGATCCATTTGCGTTGATTTGCGGTAACTACTGAGGACCCCTTGCCAAGCAGCAGGTTGCATGTGTAGGCTGGCGCCATGCCTGAGCAACGCGCCCCAACCCGTTCGCCAGCAAGCCCCGACGACGAGCGGAAACGGCTGCGTATGCTGGTTGCGGAGCAGGCTGCAATAACAACCAGGCGGAACAGTGCCGATGTCCTGGTCGCGGGACAAAGGGTGTGTTTTGGCAATGCAATCGAGCTGGAGAAGATAACATGAGCGCTAAGTTTGAGGTCAATGCGCAACTCCGTCAGGACGCAGGAAAGGGTGCGAGCCGCCGCCTGCGTCGCCGGGGGTTGGTGCCGGCCATCATCTATGGTGCGGATCGGGAGCCGGAGATGATTAGTCTGGTCCATAACGAGCTGGTTCGGCACCTGGAATACGAGGCGTTTTACTCCCAGGTCCTGGACCTCAAGGTGGGAGATAAAACCGAGGAGGTCGTCATCAAGGATCTGCAGCGCCATCCGGCAAGGCCCTTCATCCTGCACGTGGATTTTCAGCGTGTTCGTGCGCTGGAGAAGATTCGCAAGACGATACCGCTGCATTTTCTCAATGAAGACAATACCAAGGGAGTCAAGCTCGGTGGCATGGTCTCCCGCAAGCTCACCGAGATCGAGGTCATTTGCCTACCCAAGGATCTGCCCCGGAATATCGAGGTCGATCTGCTGGAAATGGAGATCGGGGACATCGTGCATCTATCCAAGATCCCGTTGCCTGAGGGAGTGGCACTCGCCCACGCACCGGACCCGGATGTGCCCGTCGTGATCATCCATGGTGCCCAGATCCACGAAGAAGAAGAGGCGGAAGCGGGCGACGAGGAGGGAGAAGGCACCGAGCCCACCGAGCCGCAGTCTTGACGCCGGGAACCGCACAGGCGCAAAGGGCGTGCGGGTGAGCTTTATCCGCAGATTACTTTATTTTCATGCGCTTACGTGCACGAAAATGGTACGGATTTCTCGCTGCATGCTGATCGCAGAAACGTTTTTGATCGTGTTCTTGCGTCCTTGGCCTCTTTGCGGTTCGAAATCGGAGAAGACCGGCGGATACGCAACATGGCCGGGAAGGGAATAAGGCTGGTCGTAGGCCTGGGTAACCCAGGGCCAGAGTACGAATCGACCCGCCACAACGTGGGCTACCGGTTCGTGGATACCCTTGCCGCGCGCAACGGCGGTCGGTTCCGGATCGAGAACAGGTTCCGTGGACTCCTCTGTCGGCTCCTCATCTCGGGGCGGGACCTGCGGCTCCTCAAGCCGATGACCTTCATGAACCGAAGCGGGCAATCCGTGGCTGCGGTAGTCCACTATTTCGATATTGCTCCCGAACAGGTATTGATTGCGCATGATGAGCTGGATCTGTCGGTCGGGACCCTGCGGCTGAAGCAGGGAGGCGGACACGCCGGGCACAATGGATTGCGAGATGTCATCAGTGCGCTCAATACCCCAGACTTCTGGCGCCTGCGTATCGGTATCGATCATCCCGAAGATCGGTCAGAGGTCGTGAGCTATGTCCTCAGCCGGGCCTCCAGGGATGATGAGGGCCGGATCCGGGATGCCCTGGACCAAGCGGAGCAGTGTCTTTCCGAAACGCTGGCGGGTAAGTTCCAAATTGCCATGAACCGGCTTCATAGCAGACCAATAACCGGTGGACGACCCAAATAAGGTCAATTGTGTACAGAAGAAGAACAGCTGTGCCGGAATCCGGCTCGCCAGGACAGCTGTTGACCGCGGGACAATCCAAGTCGGATTGAGTATGGGAAAAGCGACGATATCGAACCACCCGGCTGGGCACCTGCATGGGCACCTGCAAGGGATGCCCCGACGAAAAATCTTCGCGTCCTTCGCGGTTCATCAGCCGCCAGCTTCAGCGGCTGGCTGCCAGCGACCGGTAGCTGGCGACTGGTAGCTGGTGACTGGTAGCTGGAAACTGAAAGTTATACGCACTCGCCCCAACGGTTTACCAATAGTCCGGGAAACACGTATCCTTGGCGCCGATGTGCAGTCCCGGAGGTATCGCGCTCGTTCCCACGCTCACGCCGTTGTGTCCGCTCCAGCGGACTCAGCTCCTCTGTGCTGATCGGCGTTGGCGGTTAGCCTACCGAGGCGCTTAATCGACGCTGGAGCGTCGGGATTTGCTCCCACGCTGGAGCCTGGGGAGCCAGCCGAAAATGTGTTGGTTTTTAGACAGCCTCTAAGAGTCTGCATCAAGCCCAAGCCCGAATGAGGATTACGCCATGACCGTCTGTAAAGAAATCAAGAATTTCTCCCGCGCCCATGAACACATGGCGGATCTGTTCTCCGTGCTGGCCCTGGTGCTGCTCTTCGCGACCGTTTGGGCCGTCCTCGAATACCACCAGCTCCTGCTTGAATGGTGGCGTCACAACATAGTCCTTAACTCCGTCATCCTGGTGGCGGCACTGGTGTTGGACGTGTTCCTCGTCCTCGGCTTTCTGGCGGTGGGCTCCGCCCGTTTCGGCGACGACGACGAGCGGTGCTTCGGCACCTTCCGCGGCCGGCGCGGTACCTTAGGAAAACCTTTCGGGGCCTTTCGCGCCTGGCTGCACCACATGGAGAACGTCGGCAAGAAACACCGCTGAGATCGATGCCATTAAGTTAAGCCACGGTTCAAAAACAAGTTGAACATCTCAGCGATGATCAATATGCATCTAAGAGGATGCAACGAAGGACATTTGTTCACGTTGTTTTTGAACCGATACTAAGCGTTACCGGTCGACAAAGTAAGCGAAAAAACTACGAATCCTCACGAACGGATTCGCGCGCTTCGTCGTTTTCTCTTGCGTATTCCAACCCACCACGATCAGCGGCCAACAGCTAACTTAATGGCATTGCCGCTGAGGCCACCTCGATACGGACCATACACAACAGGGAATGAATAGCCTGGCTACCCCGTTCGCCCAGTCCGTATCCCCGGTGGCCATCCTGGTACTGGGCATGCACCGCAGCGGGACCTCGGCGCTGACCCGGGTCATCAACCTGCTGGGCGCGGATTTGCCGCCGCGTCTGATGCCGCCGGCTACAGACAACAATGCGCTGGGATTCTGGGAGTCAATAGATGCCTATCGTATGAACGATGAGCTGCTTACCTCCTTGGGTTCGCACTGGGATGATTGGCATCCCATCGCCCCGGAGCGTCTGGATGTGGTGGCGAAGGGTCCCTTTAAGGACCGCGCCATAAAGATGCTCCGGCAAAATTTTCCCAGGTCGCAGTGCTTTGTGTGGAAGGACCCACGCAACTGCCGTCTGCTGCCCTTCTGGAGCCGGGTCCTGGATGAGTTCGGCGCCAAGGTCAAGTGTGTTCTGCCGATTCGGCACCCGCGGGAGGTGGCGGAGTCGCTCCGGGTGCGCGACGGCTTCAGCTACTCGAAATCCTACCTGCTCTGGTTGCGCTATGTGCTGGAGGGGGAGTCGGCTACCCGGGGACTAACCCGCGCCTTCCTTTCCTACGATGGGTTGCTGCGCGATTGGCGGTCGGAAATGGACCAGCTCGCGGACGCGCTGAGTCTCGTCTGGCCGCGCAGCGGGGCGGCTGTCGAGACGGACATCGATCACTTTCTCCGGGAGGAACATCGGCACCATGCGGTCGCTGTGAACACACAGGAGATCATGCAGCAGCTTCCCGATTGGGTGAGGCGAACCTACACCGCGCTCGGTGAGCTGGAGCATGACCGGGACCGGCGTGCGGCACAACAGCGATTGGATGCTATTCGCAGGGAGATCGACCGGGGAACGAAGGTTCTGGATCAGGTCATGGCCTGGGAGGGGCCCGCGTCGGCATTAGAGGACAAACGGCAGCGAATAAAACATTTAGAGGAAGAGGTTTCCGCCCGGAACGCCGACCTCGCGGCCCTGCAGGCGGAGATTGCAGCCAAACAAGCGGGCTACGAACGGTTGGCGCAGAGACGAAATGAGCTCCTCTATCGGCTCAATGCAATCCAATCCAAGGCAGCCTGGCAGCTTACGCGACCGCTCCATGCCGTCGAGGACAAGTACCCGTCGAGTGTGCGGCGCTTGGCGGCGATACCCAAGCTACTCTGGTGGTCACTAGGGTTTCGGTTGGCAAAGCGCCTCCGTATCCGCAGGATCGCGAATGCGCTCTTGGCCTCTGGGCTGTTCGATCTGCCCTGGTATCTGCGGCGCAATCCGGAGCTTGTCCTCGCCGGCATCAACCCGGTGTTGCACTGGTTGGTCGCCGGATGGCAAGAAGGGCGCGACCCGAACCCGATGTTCGATTGCGGTTGGTATCTGTCCCGCAACCCGGATGTGGCAGCCATGGGAGTCAATCCCCTGGTGCACTTTTGGGAGCAGGGCGCGCGCGAAGGACGTGACCCGCACCCTTTGTTCGATTGCGCCTGGTACAGGGCGCAAAACCCGGAGGTCGCGAACGAGGGGGCCAATCCCCTGGAACATTATTTGCGAACGGCCGCTACGGAGAACAGGGACCCGCATCCGCTCTTTCAGACCTCCCTTTATCTGGCAGCACAGGGCGGCACCTGCTCGCCGCGAGAGGCACCTCGCCACTTTGCCGAAAGCGGGAAAGCGGTTGCCCCCGGCGCCTACCGCAATGCGGAAGTCCTCGTCTCCCTTCAGGAATCCTACCGAGCGCAGACCCACATGCGGCTGCTGCGCGACGAGCGCTTGACTGCCAATCGGTATGCGGTTTTTCTCCAGTGCGGGGCGGGCTCGGTTCACCGGCACTGGCTATCGGAGCGTCCAAAGACTTGGGACCTGATCGTCAATCATTATGATGCGACCCATATCGGCCAACTGCCCTGCCAGATCGAGTTTCAACAGCAGGGCAGGCTTCCGGGCACCAAATTTACGGCCGTTCATGGCCTACTGCAGGGCTGGCCGGATATCCTTAAGGCATACGCCTATGTCTTGCTACTAGATGACGACCTCCATATCCAGGAGTCCGAGATCGGCGAGCTGTTCGCCATTGCGGAGGAGAAGGACCTGGATCTGGCGCAACCGAGCCTTGCTTCCGATTCGCCCGGATGTCACCCCGTGTTTTTCACCCGTGGTCGGCAGGGTGTGCGCCACGTCAATGGGGTCGAGATCATGATGCCGCTGATTTCCCGCCGTGCCCTGGAGGCCGGAGCCCACCTGTTCAACGAAACCGTGAGCGGCTGGGGGCTCGACATCGCGTTGTCAAAGATCGTCAAGGAGCAGCTGGACGGGAAGGCGGCGGTCGTCGACCAGATCGTAGCCCGGCACACAAAACCGATCGATCTCGAAGGCGGCGCCTTCTATGAGATGCTGCGGCAACAGAACATATTCCCCTTGTTGGAGTACCGTCATCTGCAACAAACCTATGCTGCGGATGCCGGCTTTCATGAGGTCTCGGGGCCTAAGAGGCTGTCTAAAAAAGGACCGTAGGCGGTAGGCTGGGTTGAGGAACGAAACCCAGTTTTTTTGTGGTAGTGTGGTTTGCCGAATCTCGTCCCTCGACCCAGCCTACTGGCTTAAAATCAATAGGTTAGTTTTTAGACAGCCTCTAAGCGTTACGGTCGGCAAACAAGCGGAGAAACTACGAATCACGCGGATCCTCACTAAACGCGGTGATCCGATTTGCTCACAAAGTGACCTGGCTGCGTGTTGCTGTCGCGCGCAAGACCTTAGCCGCGCTGCCGCCGCCTCCGGCGCTGAAACCCCTTGACGATCCCGAGGTAAACACGCTGCGTATCCAACTTATGGGGCGGATGGTGTTGATCCTGATCGGTGCCATGGTCCTACGCAGTCCGATACTCTTGGTGTTGTCACCAGTCATTGTTGTCGTTTCCGGTTTGGCAGCGATCATGAGTCCCCTTTCCATCGCCGAATTCCGTACTACCATCGCCGAAGAAGTGCGCCGCGAGGCTTGCTTGTCGATGCGTTAGCGTCAGACGTATACCTGCTGAACTAACTCGGATGCTGGCGTTGTGGCCCATTCCCCGTACTCGCGGAGATAAGCCGATAACTTGAGGATCCTTACCATGACGCGACTAAAACCACCTGCGGCACGACCAAGACTGCGCGGAAAAGTCAATCGCTTCAGGCGGTTGGTACCGGTGCGCCGGGAGATCGTATCGCCACAGGCATTTTTGCGATTGGCCACGAGCGAGCCGGACGCTATTCGCGAATCGCGTTTTCTTCCGCCCAAACTAGGTGACGGCACCTTTGGTGCGGTTTCCGTGACCTATAGGAAACCGCGGAAACCAATGGGGAGGCCAATAGGATGAACGAAGCACGCGAAATCAGCGCCGAAGAGCCGATGGATTCCGATCTTCCTGGCAGGGAGGAAATTAACCGGCTGCTTGCCGTGCAGGAACGGGAGCTGCAGATTCGTAGCGAGGATATCGAGCTGCGCAAGGACGAAAACAGACTCTATGTGGAAGAGGTGAAGCATTCCGTCGATGCTCAGCTTGAGGCACAACGTCTGCTACACCAGTCGCATCTAACGACACACAAGCACAACATATGGTTCGGCATCTTTCTGGTAGTTGCGGTGTTGGCGTTCGCGGCGTTCACCCTGTATTTGAAGCAACCCGACGTCGTGCTTGAGTTGATCAAGTTGTCAGCAGCCGTGGTGGGTGCAGGGCTGGGTGGATACGCCTATGGTTATCGCAAGGGTGGTGAGCAAAACGAGGACTGATTTATCCGTTGTTGACCAGCTAAGGAATTAGGTCGTATCGACGGATCGATCAGAACAAGATCCCGGAATCTGAAGGAGTATCACCATGCCCCTGATCAAACCTTTCGCCGGATTGCGCCCGGCCCCCGGATGGGCCTCGGATGTGGCTGCTCCACCCTACGACGTGATGAGCGCTCAGGAAGCGCGCCGGATGGTCACAGGCCGGCCCCACAGCTTTCTGCACATCTCGCGGCCCGAGGTGGACCTGCCGGAGGATACGGACCCCTATGCCCCCCAGGTCTATGCCAAGGCCCGGGAGAATCTGGATCGGATGCGCTCTGAGGGGGTGCTGATCCGGGACCCGGCGCCCTGCTATTACGTCTATCGCCTCACCAGGGGCGAGCATATGCAGACCGGCCTGGTGGCAGTGGCCTCCGTGGCCGCCTACGAGGCGGATCGAATCAAAAAGCACGAGCTCACGCGGCCGGTCAAAGAGGACGACCGGGTGCGTCAGATCGATGCCCTCGATGCCCAAACCGGCCCGGTCTTTCTGGTCTACAAGCGCACCGCCGCCATCGACGATATCCTGGCTGCGGTGAGCACCTCGGCACCGGCCATCGATATCCGGGCCCAGGACGGCGTGCGCCATGAGCTTCGGGTGGTGGATGACGAGGCCACCATCGAGCGGCTCTCCACGGCCTGCGAGCAGCTCGATGGTCTGTACGTCGCGGACGGTCATCACCGCTCCGCCGCGGCCGCCCGGGTGGCCGTGGCCCGCAAGGCCGTCAATCCGAACCATACGGGGGATGAATCCTATAATTACTTCCTGAGCGTCATCTTTCCCCATGACCGGATGCAGATCCTGGATTACAACCGGGTAGTAAAGGACCTGCACGGACTCGAGGCCGAGACCTTCATGAGCCGGCTGCGGCCCTCCTTCAAGGTAGAACCCAGTCCGATGCCTGTTGCACCGGCCCGCCACGCGGAGTTTGGCATGTATCTGGACGGCGCCTGGTACCGCCTTACCCTGGACGCGCGCCGCATTCCCCGGAAGGATCCGGTCGGACGGCTGGACGTGAGCCTGCTCCAGGACAATGTCATCGGGCCCATACTCGGCATCTCGGACCCGCGCCTGGACGACCGCATCGGTTTCGTCGGCGGCAGCCGTGGCCTCGACTGGCTTGCCGCGCAGGTGGACGCGGGCGATATGGCGGTCGCTTTCTCGCTGTATCCGACCCCGATGGAAGATCTGATGGCGGTAGCGGATGCGGGAAAGATGATGCCCCCCAAATCGACCTGGTTCGAGCCCAAGTTGGCCGATGGCCTGGTGAGTCACTTGCTCGACTGAACCCGGTTATAGCCGCAACTGGGACCGCGTCTGTGACGCGGGTCCGTCCGTACCACGGGAACGCTTCAGCCGCGGGCGACAAGCCCACTGACCCATGGTCAAACCCGTCTATACCCTCAACCGAGACCAGCGCGACGCCGCCGCGGCTGCCCGGTACTGGCTCGACGCCCTACCCGAGCGCTACCCCGGCGAGGACCGCGAGCGCCTCGCCGAGGCCTGCGAAATATTGGTGCGTTGCCACGGCAATCGGGGCTTGGATACCGGCGAGACCCAGATCCGTCACCTATTCTGCACCGCGGACATCCTGGTGCAGCTACGCCTCGATGCCGATACCCTGATTGCCGCCCTGCTCAAGGGTTGTCTCGGGCGACCGGAGGGTGGCGAGGAGCTGCCGGCGGCCCGTTTCGGCCCTGGTATCGCAGGCATGGTGGCAGACCTCGACCGCATCGATCAGCTTGCCAATCTGGACGCGGTGATCGCCGCCGAGGACCGGCACGAGCACGAAGAAAATCTGCGTCGCCTGCTGCTCGGCATCGCCAAGGACGTCCGGGTGGTGCTGGTGGTTCTGGCCGCACGGTTGCACCTGATGCGCAGCATCGATGGTCTGGACGACGGGCGCCGGCGCGGGATCGCGGAGGACACCCGGCGCGTCTATGCCCCCCTGGCTAACCGGCTCGGGATCTGGCAGATCAAGTGGGAGCTCGAGGACCTGGCCATGCGGTACCTCGAGCCCGATGTCTACCAACGCATTGCCAAGCGGCTCGATGGTCGGCGCGCGGAACGCGAATCCTTCATCGCCGCAGTGATCACTACCCTAAAAGAGCGGTTTGCCGAGGCCGGCATCGACGCCGACATCAGCGGCAGGCCCAAACACATCTATAGCATCTGGCACAAGATGCAGTGCAAGGATCTGGACCTGGAGCAGATCTTCGACCTGCGGGCGGTACGCATCCTGGTGGGGGACATCGCCTCCTGTTATGCCGCCCTGGGGATCGTGCACGGACTCTGGAAGCACATTCCTGGGGAGTTCGATGATTATATCGCCACCCCCAAGGGCAACCTGTACCAATCCCTGCACACGGCCGTGGTCGGACCCGAAGACAAGCCCCTCGAGGTGCAGATCCGCACCTGGGACATGCACCGGCATGCCGAGCTCGGCGTGGCGGCCCACTGGGCCTACAAGGAGAACAAACAACAGGACGCGGCCTTCCAACGCTGGCTGGCGCCGGTGCGTGACTGGCTCGAACGCAAGCACGAGGGCGAGGACGACGGGGACTTCGGAGAAGGCTTCGCATCCGCGTTCGAGCCGGAGCATGTCTATGTGCTCACCCCCCAATCCAAGGTCATCGAGCTGCCCATGGGGGCCACGGTGCTGGATTTCGCCTACGCGATTCACTCTGAGGTCGGCAACCGTTGTCGCGGGGCCAAGGTCGACGGCGGCATCGTGCCCCTCAATCGGCCCTTGGTCAGCGGCCAGACGGTGGAGATCCTTACCCGCAAGAATGCGGCGCCCAGCCGCGACTGGCTCAGTCCCCACCAGAACTATCTAAAGACAGCCAAGGCCCGCAACCGAGTCCGCCAGTGGTTCAAACGGCAGGACTTCGACCGTGATCGGAACCTGGGCCGCACCCTGTTGGAGAAAGAGCTGCAGCGACTCCAGATCGAGGAGAAGCCCCGCCTCGAGCACATCTGTCACCGCTACAACTTCCCCACGGGGGAGGAGCTGCTGGCTGCCATCGGCCGCGGCAAGGTGTCGGTGGGGCAAGTGGCGCGTCAGGTAGGCGAGCCCGGAATCAAGGAGCACGACCGACCCGTTGCCAAGCCCACGCCATCGACACCGGCCAAGCAGCGGGTGCCGGATCGCACGGAAGTGGTCGTGGCGGGCGTCGGCGACCTCATGACCCGCATGGCCCAGTGCTGCAAGCCGATACCCCATGACGAGATCATGGGCTTCATCACCCGGGGGCACGGCGTCACCATCCATCGCCGCGACTGCGCCAATGTGCTCGGTCTGCCGGAGCCGGAGCAGGCCCGCCTGATCGAGGTGCACTGGGCAGACCAAGGCATCGAAGCCGCCTACCCGGTGGATCTGCTCGTTATCGCCGGTGACCGCAAGGGCCTGCTGCGGGACGTCTCATCGGTGTTCTCGGACCAGGGGATCGACGTCGTGGGCGTGAACACCGTCTCGGATCGCACCAAGGACCTGGCCACCATGCGCTTCACTGTGGAGGTCAAGGACGTATCCCAGCTCGACCAGGTCCTGGTCAAGCTGCGGCAGGTCCCCGACGTGCTGGAAGTGAAGCGGCCATCTTGACCGGCCGCGGCCTGTAGGGGCACCCCTTGCGGGTGTCCAGCCCCTAGTACCCCAAATTTATCCGCAAATCAACGCACATGAACGCAACAGGATCAAGGACCGTCGCTACTAAAAGATTGTGAGTGCATTGAGCATGGGAAATCGCTCTTTGCTATTGCATCGGATCGAAAACCGGGCCTCCCTTTGGAGTGCGGCGGCAACTTTACTTCGGCAGTGACAGAAATCCGTGGGACTCGAGGTAACCGAGGTGTTGTCGAACGGCAGTTGCCCGCCGCCGCTTTGGATTTGAGCCCGTAGGGCGGGTCAGGCGCGTGCGCCAAGCACTGCGATTGCCGCGGCGGTGGGCGCGCCGTCACCCGCCGGATGGCGGCCTGTAGGTCGGGTCAGACCAGGCCCCGTCCCGACGCAGGAGGGAGCCTGGCCGCCACCCGACAGATGGGGCTGGCATACGGCGGATGGCGCAAGCTTATCCGCCCTACGCGGGCTCGACCCTGGTCCTGGAGCCCGAGGAGCGGCCAAACGCCGCCGATCGAGCACCTGGGCACGATTTCTGCGCTTCCGATGCGCAGAAACCCAGGGCGCGGATGCGCGGGCGAATTCTTTCCCAGTCTCTGGAGCGTGGGAGCCAGAGATAGCTTATGTCGGGGCACCCCTGCCGGATGCCCATTCGATGTCAGCAGCACCTAAAACAAAGGGTTCCTGTATTATCCTGTTGACCCGATTGTCCATAGAATCGGATTTGCCTGATCTTCTCCTGGTGGTAAATCGTGTCCGTCGACGCAGCACAATCCCTTCTTTCGGGGACAGTCGCCAAGGATCTCCCCAATCGGATCCGCTATCTCGTCGAGCGGCTGCACAGGCGTGCGCGAACCCTGCAAATTCTTTCGATTGGCTTCTTAGTGCTGATCTTCGGCGTGCTCGGGGCCGCGGTTTACGGTGTCATCTCGGCCCCCAAGCTCGTCAGCTACGACCTGAGCCAAGCGAGGGAGGCGCGCGCGCAATATATCGAGACGAAGCAGAAAGAGATCAAGGCGCTCGACGAGGACTCGGGTTCGCTCCGGAAAGAGGCCGACTCCGAGGTCGAAAAATTCCGAGACAGGCTCCGGGGACGCGGTGCTGCCTGGACGGTCCGGAATGTCGAGCCCCGAGTTCGCTTCAATGCACTGACCATTTCCCCGAATGGTGCGGAAGGTTGGCTGGTTGGACGCGACGGCACCATCTTGCGCTGGGAGCAAGACACCTCCCGGTGGATGCCGGAGGACTGGGACTCCCCGTATGGGACCACGGACCTGGCGCTCAATGACGTGGCCCATGGGAAAGGCCGGCAAGGCGTCGTTGCCGCAGCCGTGGGGCGTTTGGGCACGGTCCTTGTCAGGCGAGCCAGGGGCGGCGCCTGGACCCAAACCCATGGTGCCGACCCTGCATTCCATATCAACTTCCGTAAACCTCCGATCTGGAGTGGCGGGCGTTTCTGGGTCCTGGCGAACGATGGGCTGCTGTTGTCGAGCAAGGATCCGGGCAAGCGCTTCCAGCGTGTCCCTACGGCAACCCGCGCTGATTTACGCGATCTCCATTTCGATCCCGGAGGCAAGCATGGCTGGATTGTCGGGTCGAATAGTACGTTGTTGATAACTACCGACGGCGGCCAGATCTGGCAGCAGCAAGATACAGGTACCGACGCGGACCTTCACAGAATCAAATTCAGCCCGGACGGTCGGCGGGGAATGATCTTTGGGTGGACCATACCAGGAAAACGCGTACCAGGAAAAGGCGTCCTTCTAGGAAGCAATGACGGCGGCGCAACCTGGCAGTGGATGGATACCGGATCTGATGCTTCTTTCTACTCGGTCCAATTCGGCAAAGACGGTCGAAGCGCGTGGGTCGTCGGGGATAATGGCACCCTGTTGCGAACCACCGACAGCGGCCAGACCTGGCAGCCGTTGCCGACAGAGACTGAAGCTTCACTCCATCAGATCTGGTTCAGCCAAGACGAACAACGTGGCTGGATTGTCGGGACCAAAGGCACCCTGTTGCGAACCACTGACGGCGGCCAGACCTGGCAGCCGCTGCCCACAGATACCGATGCTTGGCTCCGTAGGATCTGGTTCAGCCAAGACGAACAGCGTGGCTGGATTATCGGGACCAAAGGCACCCTGTTGCGAACCACTGACGGCGGCCAGACCTGGCAGCCGCTACCCACAGATACCGATGCTTGGCTCTATCGCATCCAATTCAGCCAAGACGAACAGCGTGGCTGGATTATCGGGACCAAAGGCACCCTGTTGCGAACCACTGACGGCGGCCAGATCTGGACCGGCCAGATCTGGACAACCATCCACGATAAAGGCGTCCGGTGGAATTATATGGCCTTTGCACAAGATGGCCTTAGCGGCATTGTCTGGCGTCCGTCAGACAAGACGATCGACTACACATCCGACGGCGGACAGAGCTGGAACCCTGCTGACGTGTCTTTCTCTTTGCCCGATGCCCCGCCGTCGCTCACCGATGCGACTCTGTTTGCAGTCGATATGGATGCCGAAGGCCGGCGCATTTGGGCAGTGGGCGCGAATGGGACCCTGATCGTGTCCGATGACGGTGGGGGGAGCTGGGCGCTGGTCGGGACCGGTGTAAAGCAGGATCTTACGGATATCCGGATGGCGAAAGACGGAAACAGGGGATTGGTGATCGGCGAGAAGGGCGTCATTTTGAGAACCGAGGACGGCGGTCAGAACTGGAAAGAACTCAAACACGGAACAAACGTGGATCTGAAGGGTCTTCATCTCGCCGCCGATGGTCAAACCGCATGGGTCGTCGGCGAGGAGGGACGGGTCCTGCACACTAAGGACGGCGGTGACACGTGGGAATCTCAGAAGAGCGGTATTAAGGCAACGTTGACCGCGGTCCACTTCGATGAGGATCTCAAAACGGGCTGGATCGTCGGACTTGACGGCCTTCTGGTACGGACCCTCGACGGCGGTCAGACCTGGACGCTGGTAGAAACCGGAACGGACAAACATCTCTATGCCGTGGGATTTTCGGACGACGGGACCACCGGCTGGATTGCCGGTGACAAGGGGACCCTGCTTCAGAGCAGCGTCTATCCAGAAGCACTCGCCGAGTTGGAGGCGCTGACGAAAGTCGATGAAATCGTCGCGTATCTGGAGAACGACGCTGCTCCCGAGGTCGTCGGACAACCGAGGCTCATCCGACCGCTCAAGGAGATTACGCAGCGGCTATCTGCCAATTCGCAGAGAAAGAAGACCCTGAATCAGGAAATCGAGACCCTGAGGGATACCAAGATCGAAGAAGCGAAGGCCAAGGAGGCGGACCTCTATTTTCACCTTTCCACCAATGCCATCCGTTTCGCCATCCTGGTCATCGCCTTCTTCCTCGCCCAAATCCTGGTGAACTCCTACCGTTACAATGTCCGCCTTGGAGGTTTCTACAACGCCCGTGCGGATGCCCTGGTGGCGCTGGCCAACCTGTCACGCATCGAGGCCATGAGTAAGGATATGGATCTGTCCCAGTTTGCCCATGTATTCAGTCCCACGTCGGTGGATTTCGGTCATCCGCCGAAGATCGTCACGGAGCAGGCCCTAGAGATAGTCAAGGAGATACTCCGAACGGGCCAGAAGAAAATCGGCTCCGGATGAGCGCCTGTATTCAGATACCATTATCTGGAACATGACAGTTATATAAAAAGACTCCCATCCGATTGATACCCCGCCCTTGGAGGGTGTCGCAAAAGGCACCGATCTCGCCCTTTGATCCCCTCTCCCCAACTCCTCTCCCGGCGGGAGAGGGGCTTTTGCGACACCCTCCTTAGGGCGGGGGATTCATCCCCTACGGCCTATATACCGCTTGAGACGGGCCCGTTTACGTTGCTGGGCGGGGGTGAGGCGGTTGCGACGTCCCGCGTAGGGGTTGGTTGCGGTGCGGAATTCGAGTCGCAGGGGGGTTCCGCTGAGGTCGAGTCGACGGCGAAAGCAATTGATGAGGTAGCGCCGGTAGGCGTGGGGTACCGCCGCCGTCTGGTTGCCATGGATGACGATGATGGGGGGGTTGCGTCCCCCCTGATGGGCGTAGCGCAGCTTGATGCGACGCCCGCGCACGAGCGGCGGTGGATGCCCCTGCACCGCTTCTTCCAGGATGCGGGTCAGCTCGGGGGTGCCCAGGTCGCGGGTGGCGTTTGCGATGGCCCGGTCCGTCGCCTCCGGCAACTGGCCGACGCCGCTGCCGTGTCGGGCGGAGATGTAATGGACTGCAGCAAAATCCAGGAATCCCAGGGTCCGGTCGAGGGCGTCGCGTACCCGAGCGCGTTCTTCGTCGCTGAGCCCATCCCACTTGTTGACCGCCACCACCAGGGCACGGCCGCTGTCCAGGATGTGGGTGGCGAGGGTGGCGTCCTGCTCGCCGATGCCCTGCCGAGCGTCGAGGACCAGGATGACCAGGTTGCACTGCTCGATGGCCTGGAGGGTCTTGACGACGCTGAATTTCTCTACCGCCTCCCGGACCTTGGCGCGCCGTCGCACCCCGGCGGTGTCGATCAGGGTGTAGGCTTTGCCCTGATACTCGAAGGGGACCTCGATACTGTCGCGAGTGGTACCTGGGGCATCGCAGGTCACCAGCCGTTCCTCGCCCAGCAATCGGTTGACCAGCGTGGACTTGCCCACATTCGGCCGGCCCACGACGGCAATTCGGGTGCCGCCGTTCCCGGGCGTCGGGGTGGTTGCATCCGGCCGGGTCTTGGGAAGCCCCTCCCATACCCGCTCCATGAGCATCCTCACACCGCGGCCCTGGGTCGCGGAGATGGCGAACGGCTCGCCCAGGCCCATGGGGTGGAATTCCGCCGTGGCTAGGGCCGGGTCTCCGTGGTCGGTCTTGTTGACCACCAGGGCGATGGCTTTACCCATGCGGCGGAGACGTCCCGCGAGCTCCAGATCGGTGCCAGTGCAGCCGTCGCGGGCGTCTACCAGGAACAGCAGGTGATCCGCCTCCGCCAGGGCGTGGGCGATCTGTTGCTCTACCGAGCCGGCCACGCCCGTGGATTCCCCGCTCAAGCCCCCGGTGTCGACCACGATATAGGGATTGGGGCCGATGCGACCGATGCCGTAACGGCGGTCTCGGGTCAGTCCGGCATAATCGGCCACCAGGGCGTCTCGGGTCCTGGTCAGGCGGTTGAACAGGGTCGATTTGCCCACATTGGGCCGGCCCACCAGGGTGAGGATGGGGAGCATGGCGTTAGGAGCTGTTGCTGAGGTATCCCCACATCATTGCAATCTAAAACAACGAGTTATGGAGCGAATGAGCTGCCACGATGTCCTCGACCGGGTGATCGGTGTCGTGGGGTCCATCACACGATGGGGAGCGAGTGACCCTCTTCCCCGGTTGTCTTGGCCCGCGTAGGGCGGATAAGCTTGCGCCATCCGCCGTATGTTAGCTACCTCCGTCGGGTGGCGGCCATCCCTGGCCTGACCCGACCTACGGGTTCTATACTATTTTTCTTCCTACAGAAGCGGCTATTGGCGATAAAGTTGAAAGCAGCTCCTTAAACTCCTGGCGATCGAGCTGTTGTGTAGCGTCTGACTTTGCAACTTTAGGATTCGGATGCACCTCTATCAATAGTCCATCAATTCCCATAGCTACACAGGCTCTGGTAAGATCAGGGACACCGTACGCATGTCCCATAGCATGGGATGGATCCAATATAAGTGGAAGATTGGTGTATTGTTTTAAGAATGCCACGCCACACAGATCAAGGGTAAATCTCGTTTTCGTTTCAAAGGTTCTTATCCCTCTTTCACACAAAATGACATTATCATTTCCTCCTGACAATACAAACTCTGCGCATTGTGCAAATTCCTGCAATGTTGTACCAAATCCTCTTTTGATCAATACTGGTTTCTGAGTTTTGGCACAAGCTCTCAAGATCCCCTGGTCGTACATGGCTTTTGCACCAATTTGAATAACATCCGAATATTCGATCACTTCATGTACATGGGTTGCATCTCTTACTTCAGTGATGATGTTCAACCCATATTCGTCTTTCATCTTTTTGAGCAACTTCAAACCTTCCAGTCCCAACCCTTGAAAGCTGTAAGGAGAAGTTCGCGGCTTATAACATCCTCCTCGTAAGGTCGTTAAGTTCAATTCTTTCAAGAAAGCCGAAGATTGCCGGATCTGCTCTTCAGATTCTACGGAACACGGACCTGCAATTACCAAGGTGTTATTCGTTTTGCCTCCAATAGTTATGTTACCAATCCGTACTTCTCGAGTATGGTTCATATAACTTCTTGCAGACAATTGCAAATCGTTCTCGAAAACAAAGCTCTCCAATGAATCAGCGGCTAATGAAGAATCGATCTCTTTAACATTGGAGGAGGTTACAGCAACAAACTTATCATCCTTCTCAATAATGAATGCTGCGAGTTGCTCTCCATACTGATTCGCCTTTTCCGATCCAATTTCTTTCTTAAAGTGAATGATCATAAGTTCTCCCCCATAGTCCTAGGGGGGCGTTCTCAATTAACAGATTTTCTCTCGTTCCCACGCGCCGCGTGGGAACGCAGAAGCTCCGCGCCGCGGAGTGTCTCGGAAACTCGTAGCCGCTGCTGCATGGGCCTGATGTGCTTGATCTTCATGAGGATTCAGCTCAATTGAGAACGCCCTCTAGAACATTCCTGAGATTAAGTTCAGCTTCCTTGACAACAGGTGCCCACTCGTATGCACCGCAGAGATGCTGGGGACTCGGAGAAGCGGTTAATCATTCCCGTACCTGCTTATCCTGACGGGGCACATCCGCAGCGCGGGAGGTGCCGGTGCCACCGGGGTTCGGGGTCGGCTTAGGTTTGGGCGATGATGCGGGCGGCGATCCCGCCGGGTATGGTGCATCCACAGCGCGAGCGGTTGGAGTATCCGTATCATCAGGATTCGGGGTCGGCTTAGGTTTCCTAGGTTTAGGCGGCGGTGGCGGCGGTGATCCTGCAGAGAGTGCGGCCAGGGTGCCGTCGTTGCCGTAGACGTAGAGCTTACCGCCTGCCACCTGGGGGCGCCCTGTGATGGGTCCGTCCGCTACCTCGACTCGGGCCACCAGGCGACCGTCACGGCGATCCAGCCAATGGACATAGCCTTCCATGTCTCCGACCGCCACCAGGTTGCCGAGTATCGCCGGGGCGGTCAGGCGTCGGTACTTGAGGGCCTCTTGCTTCCAGATGTCGGTTCCGGCGGCGGTTGCGGCCCATATCAGGTCATCGGAGTCGGTGATATAGAGTATGCCGGCGCTCGCTGCCAGCCCCGCGTGGGCCGAGAGCTGGCGGCGCCAGCGCACGGAGCCGGTGGTCAGGTCGACGGCGGCCAGATCCCCATTGTAGGTGGCGACATAAATCGTGTCCGCGACGATGATGGGGTCGGCGTCGATGTCGGCGATACGTGCCAGCTCGGAACGGCCGTGCGGTGGGGTCACGATGGTTTCCCAGCGCGGCACACCGCTTTGGAGCTCCAGATTGATCAACTGACCGCCGGAGATGCCAACGATGACGCTGTCGTCGGTGATGGCCGGCATGCTGCTGCCGCGCAGGGTGAGGACCGGGGCCGAGTAGCTGTACTTCCAGAGTCGATTGCCGGAGCCGAGATCGAATGCGTAGACGCTGTCGTCCAGGGTGTGGACCAGGACGCTGGAGCCAGCGATGCGGGGTACGGAGAGGACCTCGCTGCCCAAGCGGGCATGCCAGCGCTCGGCACCGTCGCGCGCCGAGCGCGCTACCAGGTCACCGTCGCTGGAGCCAAGGATGATGTGCTCGGCATCCACCTCCGGCCCGCCGCTGAAGGGAAGGCCCGTCTCCCGTTCCCACAGGACCTTTCCGGTGGCAGCGTCCAGGGCCAGGATGCGGCCCTCGGCATCGGCGACATAGAGGCGCCCGCCATGGAGCGCCGGAATCAGATTGAGCCGCCGCCCGTCCGTTCCCACCCCGATCTCCCTGGACCAGTGTATGGTGACGCTGATCTCGGGCTTCAGATCCTTGAGTTCCGTCGGGGGGCGGGGGTCCTCTTCGCCGCCGAACCAGGACATGATGCCACAGCCGCTGAGCAGCAGGACCGAGAATATGGTCAGGAAACCCATGCGCACGCGGGTTTTCAGGCGATCGGCGAAAAATGGTGCGCTGTTTTTGCGGTGCCCGTGCCCAAGCCGGTATTGGGCTACGGCTCGATTCGGGAACGAAAGAGTTAGCTGCAAATGGGCACAGACGGATGCAACGGGGCCAAAAACCGTTGCTGATGGTGAGCCGATTGCGACTGATTTGCGTCTATTTGCGTTCATTTGCGGCAAAAAAACGATGTCTCTGGGAGCACGCCGCCTTGACGGTGCCCGTGTCCGATATTCGCGTGCTCTGCGTCTCCGTGGTTAACCAATATGAAATCGCTTCAGCTGGCGGGGGGCAGGTTATCGAGCTTCATGCGTATCCGATCCGGGCTCGGGGCACCGGCGGCGAGTGCCTGCTCATAGGCGGCGCGGGCGTCAGCCATACGGCCTTGGGCCTGTGCAATCTCACCGCGCAGGGCGGCGAAGGCGCCCCCGAAGCCTTTGCTGTCGTCATGCTGTGCGACCAAGCCCGCCGCCCCCTCAAGGTCGCCCTCCGCGATCAGAACACGGGCCAGGCGCAAGGCGGCGATGCGCCTAATGCCGGGAGCGGGGGAGCCGGCGATCGCCTGCTCAAGGGCAGTGCGGGCAGCGGCGAGATTGCCGGCCTCGACCTCGACGCGGGCCTGCACCAGCGACGCCAAGGTCGCGTAGGCGGTGGCAGCGAACTCCTCGCGCAGCAGCTTGGATTGCGCGCGCGTGGACTGGGCATTGCCGGCGGCGGCGGCCAAGAGCTGCTCGAAGGCTGCGGAGGCCTGCTGTCCCACCGTTTCCCGGTAGCCCATCCAGGCCCGCCAGCCGAAGATGGCCCCCAGGCCGATGCCCACCCCGAGCAAGATGGAAAGGCCGTTCTCCTTCCACCACTTCTTGATCGCTTCGGCCCTTTCCTCGTCCGATTCGTAGTTGATCACAATTCCCTCCCGCGGATTTTTGAATGCTGATGCGTTTTAGGGACTCCTGACATTTTGGATGTTGTGCTTATGGGAATCTTTTTTTGCCGTAAATGAACGCGAATTCAGTCGGGATCGGTTCGCCGTTATCGACGGTTCTTGGATAGACTTCGATATCTTCGACAGACCAGCACGTAGGGCGGGAAAGCGCAGCGCATCCCGCCTTTCTAGTTGGAAGTTCGGGTAGCAAAGAAGGCCCCCAGCTGGTCCAGTGCGACCTCCGACTGCTCGCCCTCCTCGCGCAGGGGCTTCACGCCGATCACCCCGCGCGCCAGTTCGTCTTCGCCGAGCACCAGGGCATAGCGGGCACCGCTGCGGTCCGCCTTCTTGAATTGGCTCTTGAAGCTGCCGCCGCCACAGTGGCAGATCAGGCGTAGCTTAGGCGAGGCATCGCGCAGGGTCTCGGACACCAGCAGGGCCTTGGCCTGGGGTCCGTCCCCCACGGCGATCAGATAGGCATCCAAGCCCTTATCCGGCAGTGGTTCGGTCTCCAACATGGCAACCAGGCGCTCCAGCCCCAAGGCGAAGCCGACGGCAGGGGTCGGGCGCCCTCCGAGTCGGGCCACCAGGGTATCGTAACGCCCCCCGGCGCAGACGGTGCCTTGGGCGCCGAGACCGTCGGCGATCCACTCGAAGACCGTGCGGTTGTAATAGTCCAGGCCCCGTACCAGGCGTGGATTGACCTCATAGCCCACACCGGCGGCGTCGAGACCGGCGCAAAAGCGGTCGAAGTGGGCCTGTGATTCCTCACCCAGGTAGTCTAGGAGGCGCGGTGCCCCGGCGATCACCGCCTGGGTGTCCGGGTGCTTGGTATCGAGCACCCGCAGGGGGTTGGTCCGCAGTCGGCGGCGGCTGTCCGCGTCCAGATACTCCAGCTTCCCCTCCAGATAGGACACGAGCTCACGGCGATAAGCAGCGCGCTCGTCGCCTTCGCCCAAGCTGTTGATCTCCAGCCTTAAGTCCCTGAGTCCGAGGGTGTCCCACAGGCGCTGGGTCAGCAGTACCACCTCTTGGTCGATGTCCGGTCCCGCGAGCCCGAAGACCTCGACGCCGATCTGATGAAACTGACGGTAGCGGCCCTTCTGGGGACGCTCGTGCCGAAACATGGGGCCGCGATACCAGAGGCGTCGGGGGGCGGAGACCAGGCCATGCTCGATGGCGGCCCGCACGCAACTCGCGGTCCCTTCGGGGCGCAGGCTCAAGCTGTCGCCGTTGCGGTCCTCGAAGCTGTACATCTCCTTCTCGACGATGTCGGTGACCTCACCGATGGAGCGTTTGAACAGGTCCGTTACCTCCACCAGGGGCGTGCGGATCTCCTGGTAGCCATAGCCCTCGAGGACTGCCCTGGCGCGGTCTTCCAGGGTCTGCCAGAGGCCGGTCCGCTCCGGGAGGATATCGTGCATCCCCCGGATCGCCTGGAGGGTTTGTGCCGCTGGTCCGTGCATGGTGAGGATCGACCCGCCGGTGGCCGCTCAGCGTATCCTGCCGTCCGCATCCAGCGTGAAGCGAGCGACATTGCCGCGGGAAACGGTGCTCAAATCGAGGGGCTTCCCCCTCACCGTGACCTGTACCGCCGCCGCGTTTCCGAGTATGAACGCGTGCGGCGGCTTACCCTCCAAAACGTAATGGTCACCTTTCTTCATCTTGCCGAAGAGCTTGTGTTTTTGCTCGCTATCGCGCACATCCGCCCAACAGGGACCATGGAAGCTGATCTCGATCTCACCGGGCTTGATGGCCATCGGTGCTTCCGTGTCCTGGGCGACGCCCGGAGGCCGGGTGTCCATGGCTGCGGTCGTACCTGCGGTGGTCGGCGGTTGTGGCTGCGCGGTCTCCGGGTCCGATCCCGGCTCGGGAGATTGCCCCGTCTCCTGATCCGCGAGTAGATCCTCCAGGTCGGTGAGGAAGGCCGACAGCTCAGGCTCCGGGATCTTATCGAGCATATCCGACACTGCCGCTTCCCGCCCGACCTCCGCGGCAGCGGCCGTCTCCAGCCCCGGGTCCGGTCGTTGGTACTGTCGCCACAGGAACGTCAAAACACCCGCCAGGAGCAGGATCCCCACCCCGACCAGGCCGACGGTCAGATGACTGACGCCGGTCCGGCGGTGGCCGGCACGCACCGCGGTGTCGGTATGCACCCGGGCCGGCGCTGCCCCATAGGCGGCCACCAGGGGCTCCGGGGCCAGACCGACCAAGCGTGCATACTTACGGACATAACCGGCGACGAAGACCGGCTCCGGTAAGGACTTGTAATCTTCATGCTCCAGGGCCTCGATCATAGTCGGGTGCAGGTGCAGCTCTTGGGCCACGCGTTCCTGCGTCAGGCCGCGGGACTGGCGGGCGATACGCAAACGCCTGCCCGGGCTGTCCACCGGCCCCATGGTGGTATCGTCTTCCCGTGATGGTATGAGATAGGTGCTCATGGAGGTTGCAATCTCTAGAGTTGACTGAGTTGCGGCGCATCGGGGTAACGCTTACGCAGCAGCTCGGCATAGGTATCCGCCCGCTGGCGCGAGCCTAGCTTACGTTCGACCCTGATTGCCAGCAAGAGGACCTGGGGGGTCGGCTGGGCAACCTTGAAATAGCGGTCTAGATGGGTCTTGGCGGACCGGTAACGGCCGTCGCTGTAGTCCAGATCGGCCAGGGCCGCCAGGGCGGAGCCGAAGCGGGGGTTGGTACTCAGCGCCCGCCGGAAGTAGGTCTCCGCCTGGCCGCCGTTGCCGCCGTGCCGGGCGCAGATTCCCAGGTTGGTCATCGCGATCCAGGGCGTGGCGTAGCGCGGGTTAGCCAGGGCCTTCTCATACTGAGACCGGGCCTGGGCAAACCTGCGCCGGTTGCATAAAAAACTGGCATAGGCATTGAGGATGTAAGGGTCCCCGGGCCCCAGGCCGATGGCCTTGCGGAAGTGCTGCTCGGCCAATCGGTCCCACCCCAACCGCTGGTAGATCAGGGCCATGAGATTATGGGCCTGGGGATTGTCAGGGTCCTCGGCCACCGCATCGCCGGCCTTACGCAGGGCCGTCTCCGTCTGCCCCTGTCTGAGATACTCGACCGCGAGCCGCACATAGAGATCTCCGGGGCGCTCCTGCCCGTCTCCACCCAGGTCACCGACCGCACTCTCGCCCCGCACACTGCCGCCGGCGCAGGCCGTCACCAGCAAGCAGGCGACCATCGACAGTAACCCTGCACACCCTTTGCGGCTCATGGTACGACGACCCCGATGGCCGCTTGCCCACGAGCCGCGCGGCGGCTGCGATCGCGGACCCGGCCCACAAGCTGGCCGCAGGCGGCGGCGATCTCGCCCCCGCGGGTCTTGCGCGTGGTGGCCACGATACCGGAACCCAGGACCCGCCGGCGAAACGCCTCCACCCGCTCCTCCGGTGAGGTCCGGAAATCCGAGCCGGGGAAGGGATTGAAGGGGATCAGATTGAGCTTGGACGGAACCCCCTCCAGCAACCGGATCAGGCGCTTGGCATGAAGGATCTGGTCATTGACCCCATCGAGCATGACATATTCCCACGTAATGCGGCGGCGCCTATCGCCGGCGACGAAGGCCTTGCAGGCGGGCAGCAAGGTCTCCAAAGGATACTTGCGGTTGATGGGCACCAATCGGTCGCGCAGGGCATTGTCCGCGGCGTGCAGCGAAACGGCGAGCGACACGTCGCTCACCTCCCGCAGCCGATAGATATTGGGCACGACCCCGGCAGTGCTCAGGGTCACCCGGTACTTGGAGAGCATATAGGCCAGATCGTCCCGCAGGATATCCACGGCGGTCACCACCGCCTCGAAATTCGCCAGCGGCTCCCCCATCCCCATCAGGACCACATTGGTGGGCGCCCTGCCGAGGGCGCGGGTCGCGTGCCACACCTGGCCCACGATCTCCCCGGCCGTCAGATTGCGGTTGAACCCCTGGCGCGCCGTGGCGCAGAAGCTGCAAGCCAGGGCACACCCCACCTGCGAAGAGACGCACACCGTGGTGCGGCGCCCCTCCGGAATCAACACCGTCTCCACCCGCTGGCCGTCGGCCAACTCCAAGACCCACTTGCGGGTACCGTCCGCGGCGGGCTGTGTCTCCACCAACCGCGGCAGGCAGATCCGGGTCTCGGCGCCCAGCCGCCGGCGTAGGGCCTGGGAGAGGTCGGTCATGGCCTCGCAGTCGACCACGCCGTGCTTGTGAATCCACTTGAACAGGCTGCGGCCGTGGAAGCCCTTACCACCCATCCCGGTTACCAAGGCCTGGCAACCCTGCAGATCCAGATCCAGCAGATTGGGCTTGGGGACAGCAGCGTTCACGGTCCGGGCGCTTAACGGGTGCGCTTGCACACACCGTCCGGGAAGAAGAAGGCGATCTCCGTGGTGGCGGTCTCCGGCGCATCCGAACCGTGGACCGCGTTCTCCGACACATCGGCGGCAAAATCGGCCCGGATCGTGCCCGGCTCCGCCTGCTTCGGATCCGTGGCCCCCATTACCTTGCGGTTGCGGGCGATGGCGTCTTCACCCTCGAGCACCTGGACCAGGATAGGGCCGGAGGTCATATAGTCCACCAGCTCCACGAAGAAGGGCCGCGCCTGGTGTACCGCGTAGAAGGCACTCGCCTGCTCGCGGGTCAGGTGCAACATGCGCGCCGCGACGATACGCAGACCCGCCCGCTCGAAGCGCTCATAGATGGCGCCGATGTGGTTTTTCGCGACGGCGTCGGGCTTGATGATAGACAGGGTACGTTCGCTGGCCATGGGGGAACCTCTTGCTGGTGTGGTCTGTGGCGTGCGCGCCGGGCCATTGCCGCGCTGATTTCCATGCGGCGCTGATTTCCACGTGGTCCTGGGGCGCCGGTAAGCGACCCGAAGTTTACTAAGCCCATCCTAATCGGGCAATCGAGGACCTCTGTTTTATCCGCAGATTACGCCGATTCTCGCAGATTGTTCCATGCCTTAATCTGCGGAAATCTGCGTAATCTGCGGATTCAAGAAGAGAAACTACGCATCGCGTGATTCGTGGCTTTCCCTTCAGAGTCCTCGGTGGGCACAGCCCACCCTACCGGATAAAATCCCGGCTTATGAGCAAGGACAAGCGGCAGACCGCGGAACGCCTCGACATCGCCCGTGAGCGCATCGCGGCCGAGCAAGCCGCCCGCACCGGCCGCCTGGATCTCGGCAATCTGGGCCTGACCCGACCGCCGCCGGAGCTAGCAGACCTGGACTGGCTGGAAGCATTGAGATTGGGTGGATTCAGCAAGGGTAGTTTGCGTTTCCTGCTTGGCAAGAGGGAGTGGGAAGGCGCCGCAGCAGACAATCCCAACCGCATCGAGCCCATTGGGTCCTGGCTGACGGGGCTCCTGCGCCTGCGTAGTCCGGATTGCTCCGGTCATGGGTGCAGTATCTGAATGATTTGTGCGAAGCCCTAATCGTACAGGATTTACAAGATTACCCAGGATTTACAGGATTTTGGTGATGGGTAAGTTTTTGGCTCGTTCCCACGCTGGAGCGTCACTGCCATTAAGTTAGTGTCAACGGCCTCAGTAGCAAGGCTTGCGTCGGCGCTGATAGAAATCGAGTAAGCCTCTGGCGGAGGTGTTGCGACGCGGGGGGTTGCGGTCTTGGCGCTGAGAGCAGGGTGTAGTCATAAACAGGGACCGTGAGGCGCTCGCGGAATACCTCGATGTTCGCTATCTTGGTGAGCATCACAGGGCGTTATTAGCAATGGCATTGAAGGAGACAGCGCGGTTGACCTGCTGGGGGTGGCGGGTCGGTTTGGCATCGAGGTTGACCTGTGCGCTTTCGGTGAGCAACGACTCCAGGCCGCTAGCGAAGACGGTAGCCCGAAGAAATCACAGCGCACCGCCTCAGGACCAGGGCCAGTGAAGTCCTTAACGCCAAAGCGCGTCAGGCACCCCATAGAGCTCTCCGCACCCCAGCGGCTGGTGGTAGAGTAGCGCGAAATCCGCTGTGGAATGGCCTTAATCGCACAAAAGGACGTCACCGGCACTTCCCATTCCCCGGTGCTCCAGACACGCACGGTACGCATACGCATCAGCGGGGCGGCGGATCCGCCGCCTTTACAACAGGGCGTAAGGCGTGACGACAATATCGGCACCCTGACCAGCGCAGCATGGCTCGGAATACCAGCGGAAGGAGGGCCACGCCGAGCAGCGGAATCCTGAAAGTCGATGCCACGCTGACTGAGTTCCGCCAACTGGAGAATGATAGGTCGTTGCGATCGTGGCCAGCAGCAAGTCGCGGGCGGGCATGCTCAGATGCGCCACCGCCAAATCCACCTCACATAGGCATCGGCCCGCTCCAGACGTGCGTCAGGGCCACGCAGTTCCCTACGCAGATCATAGGACACCGAGGCCAAGGCATCGGGGTGCTCTCCTTGCGCCTTGCTATCTTTGCCATTCGCAGGCGGTATTAATTGCCAAAGAACCTCGCGCACGGCATCGTGTCGGGCAGCTTAACGCAATCCAGGCCGTCCCTCCCAGCCAGTCCGAGCCCCAGTAACGCGGGTCATCATCATCGCTTCTGTAGAGCGTCTACACGGCCTTCCTCGGTGATCTCGATAAAGGCCATTATTACTTGAGTGTGTAACGATACTTAGCGGAACGCTTGCCGTGACTGACCAGCTCATCGCCAGCCAGTTCAATATTTCGTTGAGGTTCTGCAACGACTTCACGCTTTCAGGCACCAAAGGTCCGCCACCACCGGTGAACGTGAGCACCCGCTCACGGGTGAAGGACCGCTGAGCTGCGATCTTGGTGGCAAAGTCATCACTCGGTCAGCGGCTCACGGGTCTTCTCCGATCCCCGGTGACTTTTGCTCATTTATATGATCTCGAAAAGAGCGTAGGTATGCGAGCATATATTTTTTTGCGCTTTTCATAGCAATGGCAGTGACGCTCCAGCGTAGGAACGAATGACGCGTCAGGCCTCACCTTTTACGACACCCTCAGCGGCGGGGAGAGGTTGGGGCGAGGCGAAAACAGCGCACGATCGGTGATCCCACAAACCGCGTCGGTAACGCTTAACAATGGCATTGGATTTAAGGTAAAAAGAGGGTAAGAGCGCTCGCCACCACCAAAGCCGAGATCGGATGCGCCGTCCGGGACGGGCGCTCGATGAAGTGTCGTCCGCGGGCAGGACTCCCGGGTGTCGCTGCTGCAAGAATAAACGGTTGCCTGGAGTGAGTCGGGACCGTCAGATATCGATCCGACTCTTTTTGGAGTGCGCCGAGGCAGAGCAGCACGAGGTATTAGTCGAGATCCGCGCTAAGTGACGCCATCGTGAGTTGCCAAGAACCTGAATAGAAACCTGAATATTGCACGCCACACACCGCGGCGACGGCGCTTTCCCTGCCAGCCAGGGCCAGCATGTGAGATCGGTACGAGGTTATCCAAGCGATCAAAGCGGCGTCAGGTCCGTGCCGATCACCAGACAGGGCTACCAGCCGGTACCTATTCATGTGCTACACTTATTCGTGTGCTATAGGGTGGGAGGCTAACATGTCTACGAATGTCAACTACGCTGGTCGATCGCGATTTGCTCAAGCGGAGCCAAGGTAGTTGCCGCTAAGGCGGGAGACCTCAGTCAATGCCCTCTTCAGTTCCGGGCTGCGCTATCGTCGAGACCTTCGAGGCGTCGGAAGTCGCGGGCAATCGGAATTTCAAAGAACCTGACACCACCAGCGGCGAATTCTTTCACAGTCTCTCCAGCGTGGGAGCCAGCAGTATGAAATTCAGCGAAGCGTGCCCATCAAACCTCTGGGGATCCTGGACAAAGACCGGCACTCAACTCAAGTGCTACACTTGTTCATACGTCAAGGCGCGGGAGGTTGGGCTGTCCACATAGAGAGCAGGAACCTGTTGGTTATCGGCAGGTCGTATTGCTGCCGGATGCCGGTCCTCTCATCACCCTGGCCTACGCGGACGCGTTGGACCTGCTGCTCGAACCGGGATGGAGCCTGGCCCTGGTCGATATGGTGTTGCACGAGGTCACCCGAAACAAGACGCCAACCAGTAACAAGCTGGCCGAATGGTCGCGGAAGCGGCAGGTCAAAGTTCTATCCACACGAACCATACACGCGCTATCAACCGACTCGGTTCCGCCGCCCCGGAAAAGGAATCTCGGAGAACTCGCAATTCAAGAGGTGATGACCGGGCTGGTGCTGGAATCGCCGTCCCGGACGGGTGTGTTTTTGTTCGAGGATCACAAGATTGCTCGGGCCGGATTTTTCTTACCGGACAATTGTCGCAAAGTGAGCACCCGAGCCTTTCTGCTGTTTCTCGAAAATCGCGGTGGGATACAGTCCGCCGCCGCGATCGAGCGTCGGGCTGTGCGTGCCGGCCGCCGGTTCTCCCGGCTACATTTTCCACCGCACCGGTAAAGGTGAACCTAATGTCACATCAAGTCGTGGATCAAGCGTCGCCTCCGGGCGCCGACCCGCAACCGCAACCTCCCGGCCCTTACCAGCGCGCAGACCTGGAGCGCTACTACCGGGCCAACCAAGCGGTCGCCTCCAATCGCAACCGGCTCCGGGATGCCCAGGATGAGATCCGGACGCTGGAGCATAGCGAGGCGGTCGAGGTCTTTCAGAAACAGATCGATCTCTTGCAGAAGCGTCTGGTCACCGATCCCCAGTACTTCAACCAGCTGTTCATTTCCGAGGGCATCGATGCCATTGCCTGGGAATTTCGGAAGGATGAGCTGGACCCGGATTTTACCTATAAGCTCTGGGGCCTGCTGCTGCGGGAGGATGACATGAGTACTCTCCTGATGCGCTTCCTCTGGAATATCTCCCTGAAGTCCAAGCGCAAGTTCATCCGCGCCATCGACGCGCACCTCTCCGATCGCTATCCCATGTTCAAGGGGCTATCGGTCAACTGGCCGGGAGAGAACAACATCCCACCCTATATCCGACCGCCCGAGGAGCGGGCCAAGGATTTCGATCTGGTCAACCAGGGCTACCTCGGCTATATGGGGCTCGGCTACAGCTTCCGCGAGGTGGAGCTTTTCGTCTGGCTGGAGGTGCTACGGGACAAGCAGTGCGATGACCGTCCCTGCGAGATCGGTCTGCCGGTCATGGACGGCGGCGAAAACAAAGGCGGTTGTCCGGTCAAGATCCACATCCCGGAGCTGCTGCATCTGATGGGGGAGGGGAAGTTCCGTCAGGCCCTGGAGCTGATCAAGGAGTCCAACCCCCTGCCTAATGTCACCGGCCGGGTGTGCCCGCAGGAAATCCAATGCCAGGGGGTTTGCACCCACAACCAGCGCCCGATCGAGATCGGCCAGCTGGAGTGGTATCTGCCCCAGAGCCAGAAGGTCCTGAATCCGAACAAGTACCTGGAGTTACCCCAGGCCATCAGCCCCTGGGCCAAGGCCGAGCGCCCGCCCATCGCGGTGGTCGGCTCCGGCCCCGCCGGGCTGATCAATGCCTATCTGCTCTCCAAGGAGGGTTATCCGGTGACGGTGTTCGAGGCCTTCCACGCGCTGGGGGGCGTGCTGCGCTACGGGATTCCGGAATTCCGCCTACCCAACGAGCTGATCGACGATGTGGTCAAGAAGGTCGAGCAGCTGGGCGGAAAATTCGTCCGCAACTTCATCGTGGGCAAGACCGCGACCCTAGAGGCCCTGAAGCGCGCCGGTTTCTGGAAGATCTTCATCGGTACCGGCGCCGGCCTGCCCCGTTTTATGAACGTGCCCGGCGAGCACCTGCTCGGCATCCTGTCCGCAAACGAATTCCTCACCCGCGTCAACCTGATGCAGGCCCATAAGGAAGAGTACGAGACACCTTTGCCCACCACCGCAGGCAAGCAGGTCATGGTCATCGGCGGCGGCAATACCGCCATGGATGCCGCCCGCACCGCCCGCCGTCTGGGGGGGGAGGTCACCATCGTCTACCGCCGCACCCAGGCCGAGATGCCGGTGCGCGTCGAGGAGTTGCACCATGCCTTGGAAGAGGGCATCCAGCTCAAGGTGCTGCGGGCACCCCAGGAGTTCGTCGGCGACCACAAGACCCAGTTCGTCACCCGCGCCCTGCTCGATGTCATGGCGCTGGGCGAGCCCGATGCCTCCGGGCGCCGGCGTCCCGTTGCCACCGGTGCCATCGAAGAAATGCCCGTCGATCTGGTTATCATGGCCCTCGGCAATACCTCCAACCCCATCGTCAAGGACGCCGAGCCGGAGCTCAAGACCAGCAAGTGGGGCACCATCGAGATCCGGTCCGGGACCCAAGAGACCTCGGTGGATGATGTCTACACCGGCGGCGACGCGGCTCGGGGTGGCTCCACCGCCATCAAGGCCGCCGGCGACGGCCAGGAGGCCGCCCGCGAGATTATGGGTGAAAATCCCTTCAGCCCGAGTGAGATCAAATCCCTGGTCGCGCACGCGGAACGCTACACCGAGACCGGCCAGGCCCCGGCGAAGATCCTGGACAAGCTCGAGCTGGCTGCGGGCATCGTCGAGTTCGTCGTGCACTCGCCCCTGGTGGCCAAGGCCGCCAAGGCCGGTCAGTTCGTGCGCGTCCTGGCCTGGGAGAAGGGCGAGCTGATCCCCCTGACCCTGGCGGATTGGGATGTCGCGGCCGGCACCATCGACCTGGTCATCCAGGGACTAGGCAGCAGCACCATCGTCATGAACAAGATGCAGGTCGGCGACGCCTTCACCGGCATCGCCGGACCCCTCGGACTCCCAAGCCAACTGCACCGCTACACCGCAGGCGAGACCCTTGTCTTCACCGCCGGCGGGGTCGGGCTGCCGCCTGTATACCCCATCATGCGCGAGCATCTGCGGATGGGTAATCACGTGACCCTGATCGCCGGCTTTCGCACTCAGGCGCTCATGTTCTGGGCCGAGCCGGACGCGCGCATTGGCCAACTCCAGGCCGAGTTCCCGGATACGCTCGAGGTCATCTACGCCACCAACGACGGCAGCTTCGGCATCGAGGGCTTCGTCACCGGACCGCTGGCAGGGCTACTCGATGCGGCCAAGGCCGGCACCGGCCGCACCGTCGGCGAGGTCGTCACCATCGGCCCGCCGCTCATGATGCGCGCCGTCAGCGATCTCACCCAGCCCTATGGCGTGCGCACCATCGCCAGCCTCAACTCCATCATGGTCGACGCCACCGGCATGTGCGGCGCCTGCATGGTCCCCGTGACCAGCGACGGCAAGCTGGTGCGCAAACACGCCTGCATCGACGGCCCGGAGATCGACGCCCACAGCATCGACTGGGACAAGTTCATTCCCAGATTCCAGCAGTACCGGGCGCAGGAAGACCGGAACCGGCAGCGGCATGGGGTGTAGGGGACGGTGATTTTTGGGGATCGGAAGGGGCATTCGAGGTTGCTTTCCACCCTCTTTGTGGGTTGACTGCATAATCCTGGTTCGTATGCTGAAAAGAGTGAGAAACCGATGGATTCCAAATTAGAATTGGACCCAACATACGACTACGTCGTTTATTTCGGCACGATTGACTTTTCCGGTTATCACGCCCTCTCGGATCTTCTGGAGAGGAATGCTCAAGAGAGAGGCAACTCTCGTGGTTAC
>NZ_SMSC01000030.1:0-46216 GCF_004359955.1 Candidatus Thiosymbion oneisti | reverse complement strand
GTTGTTGATCGCTTCACCCGCAAACATGCGGTGGATCCAGCCGGGCAGATCCACGGCCACGGCGAGTGAACTCCGAGGCCAGGAAATCCGAAGAGATAAGCAGCACGCCAATCTTGGCACGTTCCAGCGCGGCATCGATCTCTTTGCCCCAGTATTGTCCGCCCTCGATGTCACGATCGGTCCAGCCGCAGATCAGTCCTTCTTGCTCCAAGGGGACGAAGAACGTCTTCAGGCGATTGAGTATCTTCGCGTCGTCCTCGCAACGCCGGTAGCTGATAAAGACCGTTGCCTGACTCATTTGCGTCTCCGGGTTCCTGCTGCGTCTTGCGGGTAGACCATCGAAGGTGTGATTCCTTAAGATCGATGAAATTTTGTCGCATCGACCGCTATCTGCTATAAGGCCGAATGGGGCTGGCCATTGCCTTGGTGTTGGAAAGCGGCAGCGTGCCCAAGGACATGGGCATTGAGGCGTGGCAGGTATGGGAGGTGCTCGCGGTCAAGAAAGCGGCATAGACGCCATGGGTGGCGAGGAGGGCTCCGGCATCACGAGATAGGCGCGCCTTGGCAGGCTAGGCCCATCCGTTAGAAAATTCACATATTTCTAAATGGTTGCATTTTTTTATGGCTTGGATCATTCTTCTATCTCCCGATTCGCTAGTAAAAGTCAGAATCTTAGCAAAGGGGGTCGTTCGGTGTCTTTTGAGCATGGGAAAAACGGATTACCGGCGGGGTCGCCGTGGCGTTGGCCATTTCCTCTACGGCCAATGCGGCAAGCCTGAGAGGGTGCTCGAATGCCGGTGTCCCAAGCGCAGGGTTCCGACGGATACCGGTTTCTTGTGCGTCCCAACTGCGCCCTTAGTTGGCGGGCGACCAAGCGCGTTCTGCTGTTTTTCACCGCCTGCTTCGCCGTGCTCGGTGCCTACTTCGCGGCATTGGGGGCCTGGTTGGTGCTGCCGTTTGCAGGGCTTGAGCTCTTCGTATTGGTAGCCGGCTTCTACCTGAGTGCGCTTGCCGGCCACACCCGCGAGGTGATCGAGGTGGAGGGTCCGGTACTCCGGGTCCTGCGCGGTGGGCGGCGACTCACAGAGGTGGCCAGCCTGCCGGCCAACTGGACCCGGGTCGAGCTGCGGCGCGATCCCCGCGGCTGGTACCCGAGTCGTCTCCTCTTGCGCTGTCACGGCAAGGGGCTGGAGGTGGGCTCGAAGTTGGTCGAGGCGGAGCGTGAGCAGCTGGCCGTGGAGCTTGGCGATAGCCTGGGTTTTGGTCGGCCGCACGTCGCCCCATCTCTCCCCGGCACCGGAACGGCCGATTCAACGCGGGATCGGACTCGCCGGGCGGCCGGTTCCGATCTCATGTCGGGTACCCCTCTCGGTTCCGATGGGGCGAGAGCGGCAGGTTGCGCCAGCGGCGCGTGTATCAACGAATGAGAGAAACTATGGCAGCAATCAGCAAGCGCCTCGGCGCCCTATCCGTATTTTCGCTCCTCGCCGGTTGGGCCGGTACCGCCGGTGCCGAGATGGCCCTGAATTTTCCTGAGCCTGCCGCCGGTGTGGCTCAGGAGATCTACGATATCCATATGCTCACCTCAGCTATTGCTACGGTGCTGTTGGTGATCATCTTCGCCTTCGTGGGTTATTCGCTGTATTACCACCGTAAGAGCCGTGGGTACCGGGCCGACCAACGCTTCCATGAGACCTGGTTCGGCCAGTGGTCCTGGATCATCGTGCCGATACTGGTGCTGGGGATCGACTTGACCATTGCCGGCTCCGCTCAGAAGACGCTGGAGAAGGTGTGGGAGGTGCCCAAGGGAGAGGATCTGCTGGACGTGAAGGTCATCGGTCACCAGTGGTGGTGGGAGTACGAGTATCTGGACCATAGCGTCGAGATCGACGGTAAACCGAAGCCGGTCCGGGTCGAGAGCCGTTATCTCCCGGAAGATCAGGCCGGGGAGGATACCGCCGGCTATCTGCGAGCCGTCGACAACCCCCTGGTGTTGCCCGTAGGTAAGAAGGTGCGTTTTCTCCACACCTCCGCGGATGTGCTCCACGCCTTCTGGGTCCCGGAGCTGGCAGTGAAGAAGGACGCCATCCCCGGCTATGTGACCGAGACCTGGGTCGACCTCACCCGCGAGGGCCGCTTCTCCGGGCAGTGCGCCGAGCTCTGCGGTACCTGGCACTCGCGTATGCCCATCGAGGTAGAGGTGGTCGCGGAAGCGAAATTCAAGGCTTGGATGGAAGGACAGAAACAGACGATGCTGGCCGCCGCCGCCGAGGCCGCGATGGACAAAGACTGGACCATGGAGGAATTGATGGCGAAGGGGCGGGCCGCCTACAACACCAAGTGTGCCTCCTGCCACCAGATCACGGGGAAGGGCCTGCCGCCCGCCTTCCCGGGACTCGTCGGCAGCGCCATCGTGACCGGACCTATCCCTGAGCACCTGGATATTGTCCTCAACGGCAAGGAAGGGACGGCGATGGTGGCCTGGAATACCCTCACCGATCTCGAGCTTGCCGCCATCATCACTTACGAGCGTAATGCCTGGGGCAACGATAAGGGTGATCTGGTGCAGCCACGTGACATAAAGGCCGCCCGCACCTTGGCCGTCAAATAGTGGCCGATTGGGGGTTTCATACTCTATTGATCGTTTAATGAATTCAAATCAGGCCTTACCGGAGAGGAAGCTTGCCATGAGCACCGCAACTATCGACCTCGAACACCACGGGGAGCATGAACACCACGGGCCACCCAAGGGCCTCAAGCGCTGGTTGTTCTCCACCAACCACAAGGATATCGGGACCATGTACCTGATATTCGCCTTTACCATGCTGTTCGCCGGGGGCGTGAGTGCCATGGCGATTCGGGTCGAGCTCTTTCTGCCCGGGCTGCAACTCCTAGAGCCGGATCTCTATAACAACCTGGTAACCAATCACGCCTTGATCATGATCTTCGGTGCCGTCATGCCGGCGGCGGCCGGTTTGGCCAACTGGATGATCCCGCTCATGATCGGGGCGCCGGACATGGCCCTGCCTAGGCTCAACAACCTGAGCTTCTGGATCCTGCCGGCGGCGGCCACCATGCTCATCCTGTCCTTCATCGTGCCCTTCTTCCCCGGTGGCGGCACCCAGATCAACACCGGCTGGACCATCTATCCGCCACTGTCGGTCCAGGTCGGCATGTCCATGGATTTCCTGATCTTCGCCCTCCATATGCTGGGTATCTCCTCGGTGCTGGCGTCCATCAACATCATCGTCACCATCTTCAACATGCGGGTCCCGAACATGACGATGATGCGGATGCCGATCTTCGTCTGGACCTGGCTGGTGACCGCCTTCCTGCTGATTCTGGTGATTCCGGTCCTGGCCGGCGGGATAACCATGCTGCTCTTCGACCGTCACTTCGGCACCAGCTTCTTCAACGCCGCCGGCGGCGGCGATCCGGTGCTGTTCCAGCACCTGTTCTGGTTCTTCGGTCATCCCGAGGTCTACATCCTGATCCTGCCCTCCATGGGGGTGCTGGCCTCCGTGGTGCCGACCTTCTCCCGTAAGCCCCTGTTCGGATACTCCTCCCTGGTGGGCGCCATGATCGCCATCATGATCATCGGCATGGTGGTTTGGGCCCATCACCAGTACACCATCGGCATGTCCTTGGGGGCGGTCAGCTACTTTATGATCGGCACCATCATCATCTCCATCCCGGTGGGGCTGATGGTCTTCAATTACATCGCGACCATGTGGCGAGGGGCCATGACCTTCGAGACCCCCATGCTGTTCGCGATCGGCATCCTGCTCATGTTCTCCTTCGGCGGCCTGACCGGCATCATGCTGGCAGTGGTGCCGGCGGATATGCAGTACCACGATTCCATGTTCGTGGTGGCCCACTTCCATTATGTGTTGATGCCCGGCGCGGTGTTCGGGTTGTTTGCGGGCGTCTTCTACTGGCTGCCCAAATGGACCGGACACATGTACGATGAGAAGCTGGCCAAGCTCTTCTTCTGGATCAATGTCATCAGCTTCAACATCACCTTCTTCCCGCAGCACTTCATCGGCCTGGCCGGAATGCCGCGGCGTATCGTCGACTATCATGCGATGTTTACCGAGTTCAACGTCATCTCCAGCATCGGTGGTATCGTCTTCGGCCTGAGCCACTTGCTGTTGCTCTACATCGTCATCAAGACCGTCCGCGGCGGTAAGCAGGCGGAGAACAAGGCATGGGAAGGTGCCAAAGGTTTGGAGTGGGAGCTGCCTTCACCGCCTCCGTTCCATAGCTGGACCACGCCGCCTAAGCTCGCCGCCTCCTGATGACCCATGGGCGGCGGGTAGGAGAAGTACCTGCCGCCTTTTGAATGAACTTGATCCTTATGATGAGCGCCGATAACCCCCCCCAGCGACGCCGCAAGAACCTGCGCCTGGCCTGGGTCCTGGCGGGCTTTGCCCTGTTCATGCTGCTGAGTTCCATCCCCTTCTGGAAGGGCCTGTTCGAGCTGGCCGTCACCGGTGCCCAATGAGCGACGTCGAGCGGCGCAAGCGACGTACCCTGCTCCTGCTGATGGGATTAGCCGTCGGCATGTTCGGTTTCGGTTTCGCCATGGTCCCCTTGTACGGTTTGCTGTGCAAAGTGACCGGCGTGCAATCGGTGGGACAGCGGGCCACCATCGGTGCCGGGGCGGCGCGGGCGGCTGCTACCGGCGTGGTACAGGACCGCTGGGTGACGGTGAAGTTCGATACCACTATCCACCCGAATCTACCCTGGCGCCTCGAGCCGATGAAGCGCAGGCTGCGCGTGCGTCCGGGAGAGCATTATCTCGTGAAGTTCATCGCCGAAAACCGCTCGGGACAGGAGATTACGGGCCAGGCCATCCCGAGCATTGCCCCGTGGCAGGCCACCGGCTTCTTCGCCAAAATGGAATGTTTCTGCTTCAATCGGCAAACCCTCGCGGGTAACGCGATCACCGAGATGCCCTTGCGCTTCTCCGTGTCGCCCGATCTACCCGCGGACATCAACTCGCTCACCCTGTCCTATAGCGTGCTGCGGGTCTCCGATTGATCCCGACTCGCTCGCGGCCATGAAACTGAACGAGAATGTCAATCGCCCCTAACCCTATAAGAGGAAGAGATAAGGATGAGTAGCGCTGCCCATCACGGTCCCACTGACTATTACATCCCGGATTCCAGCCCCTGGCCGATCGTCGCCATGCTGTCGATATTCCTTATGCTGTCGGGAACCGCCCTGACGATCAACGCGGTCGGTGCCGGCGTCTGGATGGTCCTGGCCGGTTTCGTCCTGTTGATGGTCATGTTCTACGGCTGGTTCAGCGTGGTGATCAAGGAAAACCTCGCGGATAGGTACAACGAGCAGGTGGATAGCTCCTTCCGCCAGGGCATGTTCTGGTTCATCGCCTCCGAGGTCTTCTTCTTTCTGAGCTTCTTCGGTGCCCTCTACTACATCCGGGATATCGCCCTGCCCTGGCTCGGCGGCGAGGGCTATCTCGGAGTCACCCACGAGATCCTCTATAAGCAGTTCGAGGCGATGTGGCCGAGCGCGGGACCGGGGCAGCTAGGGGGTGAGTTCAAACCCATGGGGGCTTGGGGCATACCGGCGCTCAATACCCTGATCCTGCTCACCTCCGGTGCTACTGTGACCTGGGCCCACTGGGGACTGAAGGAACATAACCAGAAAAAGCTCGTGCGGGGTCTGGCCGCGACCATCGCCCTGGGTCTGATCTTCGTCGGGATGCAGGCCTATGAGTATTACCATGCCTACGGCGAGTTGAATCTGACGCTGAAATCCGGCGTGTACGGTTCGACCTTTTACATGCTGACCGGTTTCCACGGTTTCCACGTTACCATGGGTACGGTCATGCTCATGGTCATCCTCGTCCGGGCGATGAAGAGCCACTTTTCGCCCCACAACCACTTCGCCTTCGAGGCCGTGGCCTGGTATTGGCACTTCGTCGATGTGGTCTGGCTGGGACTGTTCGTATTCGTCTACTGGTTGTAGCCGGTTTGAGTCAAACTGCTGCGGACCTGAGCGCGGCAGGGCGAGTTTCGAATCCGGGTGGGCGACCTCCCAGATTTTTACACTTACGGGTTTACACCACAGAGACACAGAGAAAATTCTCTGTTTTCTCCGTGCCCTCTGTGGTTATTTTCCTGGTCGGGTTAGGCTCCGTCCCCGCGGCTAACCCAACCGGTCCGCGATTGCTGATTCGATAGAAGTAGCCGAGGATGAGTTAGATGCCGTATTGGTGGACACAGCCCAGCCTACGGGTCCGGTTCGCCGAGCCACACACCATCAGCGCGGAGAAAAGCGGTGTGCCTGATGACATTCACAGCGCGTCGGGCACGCCGCACCACCCTGGTACGCTTTTGCCCAATCAAGTCGATGGATGGATCGGAGGCGAACTGAACCTGCATTGGGACATTTAGGGGCGAAAGATTTTTCGCTCCTACCTGCCGTGGAATTGTCCAGGTCTGATTGAACATGGAAAAATCCAGAAGCTGGCGACTGGAAGCGGCAGATGTTGAGGTTCCTGCCTACCACAGGCCGCAGGCAGGAACCCCAACCTGTTAGCTGAGGGGGGAGGGTTGAAGCATTCCGAGGAAGTAGCCGAGGATGAGCAGTAGGAAGAGGGTGAGCGAAAGCACGATCCGCACCGTCAGCGCCTTTACCACCCGGGTCTTGTCCTCATCGCCGTCGTCCTTGGCGAGATAGTACATGCCTTGGGCAAGGGAAAAGACGATGAACCCGAGGATGATAATCACCGGAATCTTGTACATGAGTTCCATAGGCTACCTCTTCTGGTTGGGTATGGTAAGGATCTGGCGCGATAACCGCCCACCAGCCTCGTTTTCCGGGGGCTGGCGAGCAGTTTTCTCCTGGATGCACCGGAATCACGATCTCCATATTTTTGCAATATAGCACTTAGATGCAGTTTGGCTATGTAAAATTTCACTTTCGTTGGGTGCCGACGCTCTTGCTCGCGCTGCTGATCCCCCTGTTCGTTGCGCTCGGCGTTTGGCAGCTCGACCGCGCCGAGCAGAAGCGAGAGCAGATGCGGGTCCTCGGCGAACGGGCCGAGCTGCCGGCGCTGGAGTTCAGGGGTCCGATCGCCGACCCCGAGTCGCTGCGGTTCCGTAAGCTGCGAGCGCGGGGGACCTTCGAGGCCGCAAGTCAGATCCTGATCGCAAACCGCCGCCAGGGTAACCGCATCGGCTTTCACGTCATCACACCCCTGCGTATCCGGGGATCGGACAGCCGAATCCTGGTGAACCGGGGTTGGATTGCCGCGCCCGGTGATGGAAGCCCGGTTGCGGCGCCGATACCCTCAGGGGAAGTGACGGTAACGGGAGAGGCCCATCTTCCTTCACCCCCCGCCCTCGCGCTTCACGGTAACCCGGAGGCGGCGAAAGACTGGGGTCGGCATTGGCCCTATCTCACCCTGGAGCTCTACACGGCGGCGACCGGCGTCCAGGTACTGCCGGCGGTCATTTTGCAGGATCCCGACACTATCGGCGGTTTTTTGCGCCTGTGGCCGCGGGAGCTGCCCAAAGAAAATATGCATATCGGCTATGCGATCCAATGGTTCGCATTCGCACTCATCGCCTTGGTGCTGTGGCTGCGGCTCAGCCTAGTACGCGGGTCGGACGGAGGGAGCGCGGTGTGAGCGATGAAGCTAGGGGCTGTTGACATAACCGTAGTGCTAACCGCTAATAGGACAAGATTCACAGGATTTCCAGGATTAACAGGATTATTTTTCTGAATAATCAAAGAATCTTCATATGCAAGCAGCACTGATTATGGTGATGAAGGGATAAAAGATCATGAAAGCTGAAGTAACGGCAATCGTTGAGACAGCTCCAGAAGGGGGGTTCTGGGCGATATGCCCGGAGTTTCCCGGCGCCAACGGTCAAGGAGAAACCATTGAAGAAACAAAAGAGAATCTTAGGCAAGCTATTGAATCGATAGCATAAGATCGAATGGATGATTATTGCAGAGGGCTACCCGGAGATGCTTTAAAACAAACATTGATAATATCTTGAAAACGGAATAAAAGGACACCCATTTTGTTTGGGTACACCCGACTGGTAGCTGGCAACTCGAAGCACCGCATAAACAAAACGGGTGTCTTTTTATTGTGTTGCGTCGGGATGGTTTTCAGCTGCAATTTCTTGCAGTGGCTATTTCGGCTTCTTGGCAAAAGGTGATTTATGAGTGAACAAAAGCAAACCAGACCAAAAGTTCCTGAGGGCCGCACGGACTATATGATAACCCGTCAGAAAGAGCCTAATGAAAAGGGTTTCGTCGGGTACGAAACCATCTGGGAACCGTGGCAGAAAACGGCTGGATATACCACCCCAAAACGGCCGTAAGCCCGTAGGCTGGGTTGTGGCCAGAGATGGCTAAACCCAGCGGTTATACGGGACAGCCATTCGCAGCTGTGCGCATCCGGATCACCCACCAGCGAGCCAATTCCTGATCTGCGACGACTGCGGTGGGCCACCGAGGTCGAAGATTCACTACAACACACGATATCATTCCAACTGACCAGGAAACGCCGACAATGTGCCTGAAACGAACCATTCTGACTTTTTCTCTGCTTTCGCCCTTGGTGCTGGTCGTGCCCGGGGCGTCTGCGGGTGAGCAACACGATCATGATCACAAACACGAACAGGAGCACGAGGATGAACACCGCGAGCATGGCGCTCACGTTCATGGCATCGCCGCGCTGAACCTGGCCCTCGAGGGTCGGGACGTGCACGTTGAACTCGACAGCCCGGCGGCCAACATCGTCGGCTTCGAACACACCCCTTCGTCCGAGGCCGACCATGCCGCGTTGGACAAGGCGGTCGCCACGCTGAAGGACGGAGACCGACTATTTAGATTCAACGAAGATGCAGGCTGTCGCACGGAAGACGTGCGGGTCGCCTCCGCGTTGCTCGAAAAGGAACACGATGAACACGCGGATGAGCATTCGGATGATCGCGCGCATGAGGAAAAGGGCGGACACGAGCACGAAGGCGAAGTGCATTCGGACATCGAGGCCGCCTATCACTTCGAGTGCACTAAGCCGGGTAAGTTGACACAGCTGACCGTGGAACTCTTTGAGGCCTTCCCCGGCATGGAAAAACTTAAGGTGCAGTACGTAATCGAGACCAAACAGGGTGCGGCGGAATTGACAGCGAGCAATCACGTCGTAACGTTCTGAACAAAAGAATGGGCGATGCGATCGGTTCCGGCCGAGCGCTCGGATCGCGTATTAATCGACAGGGAGATAGACCGACTTGGTGATCGACATCCATGACTTGGCATTTCGCTGGCATGAGGGCGCTCCGTCGGTGCTGACTATCGAGGCGATGCAGGTCACCGCGGGCGAGTACCTGTTTATCAAGGGTGCGAGCGGCAGCGGCAAGAGCACCCTGCTGAGTCTGCTGGCCGGGGTCACGACGGCGGGCACCGGCTCGGTACGCGTCATGGGCCAGGCGTTGGAACGGCTCGGCAGCGTGCAGCGCGACCACTTTCGCGCCGATCACATCGGCTACATCTTCCAGATGTTCAACCTGATTCCCTACCTGTCGGTGGTTGACAACGTGATGCTGCCGTGTCGGTTTTCGGCACGACGGCGCGACAAGGCGCTGGCGCGCGGCAAAGATCTGGAAACCGAGGCGCGGCGCCTATTGCGTCATCTCGATATGGACCACCCCGAACTCCACGGGCGCTCGGTCACGACCCTGAGCGTCGGACAACAGCAACGCGTCGCAGCAGCACGCGCCCTGATGGGCTCGCCGGAACTGTTGATCGCCGACGAACCGACCTCGTCGCTCGATGCGGATCGACGCGAGTCTTTCATCCGGCTGCTGTTCAGCGAATGCCGCGAGGTGGGAGCCACGCTGATCTTCGTCAGTCACGACGCCTCGCTGGAGCACCTGTTCGACAGGACCATCGACCTGGCCGCGGTCAATCGATCCGGCCAAGACATGGCGGCGGTCTGAGCCATGGCGACCTTTTCTCTAGCCTGGAAGAGTCTGCTGAATCGGCGTTTCACCGCCATGCTGACCGTGGTTTCCATTGCGTTAAGCGTCACCCTGCTAGTCGGTGTCGAGCGGCTGCGCACCGAGGCGCGCACGAGCTTCGCCAATACCTTGTCTGGAACCGACCTGATCGTCGGCGCGCGCAGCGGGCCGGTGCAGCTGTTGCTGTACACGGTTTTCCGAATCGGTGATGCGACCAACAATATCTCGTGGAAGAGCTACCAGGAGATTGCCGCACATCCGAAGGTGGCCTGGAGCGTGCCGATATCGTTGGGCGACTCGCACCGTGGATTTCGTGTCCTGGGCACGACGACCGCCTATTTCGACCGCTACCGCTATGCGCGTGATCGCCAGCTAGTGATCGCCCAGGGACAACGATTCGCAGACCTCTACGACGCCGTGATAGGCGCCGAGGTTGCGGAAAAGCTGGGTTATAAGATCGGTGATCCGATCGTCGTTGCACATGGTGCGAGCGACGTCAGCTTTGCCCGCCACGACGACAAGCCGTTTCGCGTGGTCGGCATACTCACGCGTACCGGGACGCCGGTCGACCGGACCGTGCATGTCAGTCTCGAGGCGATCGAGGCGATCCATGTCGACTGGCAGAGCGGCGCGCCGATCGCTGGCGTATCGATCTCGGCCGAGCAGACACGGGCTATGGATCTCACGCCGAAGGTGATCACCGCCGCCCTGTTCGGTCTCAAATCGAAGGTCGCGACCTTCCAGGTCCAACGTTTCATCAACGAGTATCCGCAAGAAGCGCTGTCTGCGATCTTGCCCGGAGTGGCACTCAGCCAGCTCTGGGATTTGATCGGTATAGCCGAGAACGCATTGCTGATTGTTTCGGCATTTGTTGTCGTTGTTGGACTGTTTGGTATGCTGACGACCTTGTTGACGAGTCTCAATGAGCGGCGCCGGGAAATGGCTATCCTGCGCTCGGTTGGTGCGCGTCCAGGTCATGTGTTTGCATTGATTATGGGCGAAGCGGGTTTTCTCACGCTGTTCGGCGTGCTGTTGGGTCTAGCGTTGCTCTATCTCCTGCTGCTCGCAGGTCAACCGATCATCGAGAGCCGATTCGGAATCTTCATCACAATCGATGGTCTATCCCCGTACGAGTGGATACTACTCGTTGCTGTAGTAGGTGCGGGTTTCCTGGTAGGCGGCATCCCCAGTTACCGGGCCTACAAGCTCTCGCTAGCGGACGGACTGTCGGTGCGGGTATAGGAGTCTACGATGCACCCAGGCTGTAACATGTCGCCTCTCTTTCTTTGCGCCATCGTATTGACGGCAACAGTGCCGCAGATGGGTACAGTTCAAGCCGTCGAGCCGGACAAGACCGGTGCCATCGAACTCGAATGGGATGCCTTAATCCCCGCTAACTGGCGGCTGGAGTTGATGGACGAATACAACGCCGACAATCTCAGCGACGACGATCCGCGCGCCAAGGAACTGATGGAAAAGCTCAAGACGTTCTGGAGGGAAGCGCCGGTGGTACATGACTACGACGGTAAGATGGTCAAGTTGCCTGGATTTGTGGTGCCCCTTGAAATGGATGCAAAAATCGTACAGGAATTTTTGCTGGTACCCTATTATGGTGCCTGTATCCACACGCCCCCGCCACCCGCCAACCAGACGGTTTACGTCGTCACCGAGAAAAACCAGACCTACCAAGGAAAATTGTTCGACACGGTCTGGGTGACGGGAAAGATTACCGTAGAGAAACTCTCCAGCGAATTAGGTGATGCCGGGTATCGTATCGAGGCCCAGAAGGTGGAACCCTATCAGTTAAGACACAACTAACAGTAAAAGAGCAGGGTCTAGATAACTTTAGCCTCACAGTTATACGAATCCCGGATTTTATCTCACGGATTCAGGTTAAAGTGAAGCGACAATCGCATCCGCCACTCGATGCCCGGTTTCGGCAGCGCCGTTCATAAAACCATTGAACTCGGTGCTGCAATGTTCACCTGCGAAATACAGATTGCCTACCGGTCTGCCAGCTGCATGGGCAAGGGTGGTCTGCTGGCCGGGTTTATAGCAGGAATAACTACCGCGGGAAAAGGTCCAGGTCGGCCAGTTCCACAGGGTGTGACGTCCGTTATACGCCTTGGACAGGCCGGGGAAAACCGGCTCCAGATCGTTCAGCATCGCCATATTCGGATTGAAGCCTTCAATCAGTTCAAACCCGGCGCGACCTCCAAAAAGAAAGGTCAAAGCGCCTGCGGGACCGGGTTGGAACGGCGTACTGTCCCACAGACTCTGAAACGGCAGATCGGTCAGGACATCACCGTAATATCCCTGTTTACGCCATAGTCTGGCACGGAATCCGGCAATGATTTTTGCGTTGGTGCCATAACCGAGTTCCGCGATGGCCTGTTTTTTCAGCGGTGGCAGCTCGACCCGCAGATCCGTATGGCGCAATACCGAAAAGGGCACGGTCAGCACTGCGATGTCGGCTTTCACTTCCTTTGGGGCACCATTGCTGCTGGAAAAATTCAACACAAAACCGCTGCCTGCGGGACGGACAGCTTCCAAGGCATGATGCACATGAATCTGTCCGTCCAGTTGTGCCGCCAAGGCGTCCGGTAACCGCTGCGATCCGCCCTTGACGAGATAACGTTCGTCATGCAGATCGAACATCATGGTGTTGCCTTCGCTATCGGGCGCAAGCTGGCTGATAAAAACCAGGGCGGACTGTTCTTCGCATTCCAGCCCCATTTCCATCTTAAACAGTACCTCCATGCAGTCCCGAATCCAGCCTTCCATGCCGATCCAGGTCATGTATTCGGAGGTAGGCAGTCTGTCCAGCCGCCCGGCTTCCTGCGGGTTACTGCGGGCTTTGCGGTAATCCTCACCGATTCGCGGCAAGAAAGGTTGCAACGCTTCCATTTTCTGCTCATCGGTATATTTTGTGCCGCCGAAGAAGTTGACGGTATCCGCCAATGTTTCCTCATCATCTTCATAATCCAGCAGTTCCACTTTCAATTCCTGCACCAGGGTCAGCATTTCGGTGTGAATGGAGTCAATAAAAGAGCCGCCCAGGTCACTGGTCAGCCCCGGTCCCACTGCATTTTCCAGGGTAAAAACCCGCCCGCCGGTACGTCCGGTCGCTTCATACACATCCGCGTGCAAACCGGCTTTTTTGAGTTGCCAGGCGGCATTCAGTCCGGCCAGACCCGCTCCTACCACCACGATTTTCGGTGCCGAGGCCCCGGCGAGTACCGGCAGACCCGCCCCGGCGACTGCCGTACCCGCAACAGCGGTTTGCAGAAAACGCCGCCGCGTCCAGTCCCGCGTTTGGATGAGTGTGGGTTGTTGTGTTATGTGATTTGCTTTCGTCATGATATTACCTCGCAAAGTTTTAGGTTGTGGGAAAAATAAGGGTAGTATTCTGGCTGGGTTTCGTTCCTCAACCCAGCCTACCACCTAACATTGATATTGAGTGAAACGCATGTCCATGAACCTGTCTTTTTCTTCACCGATGTCGTTTGTGATTGATCATGCACTATCGAAAAAGAACCCTTTTCCGAAGCTGACGAGCGATCAGAAACAAGAAAATCGCAAGCTCGCAAAAGTACGTATTCTTGTCGAACATGTCATCGGTGGAATGAAGCATTTTTACTGTTTGACGCACCGAATCGGAAATTAATCAATTTCGCAGAAAAGTATAGTTTACGCTTGACGCAAACTTCTAGCCTGTGGTAATATTTAAAATTCTGACTATCGGCTTCAGTCGGCACTCCATCAATTAATTATTTAAGGAGAAAGAGCGATGTTCAAACATCTGGGTAAAACGATGATGATAGCTTTGGCGGGGGCCTCCATTTCTATGAGTTCCGCTATGGCGCAAACGACACCGGATCATGTGTATCAGGTGGTCGATAATGTAAAGGCGGAATTGGCCGAAATGCACAAGGCCAACTCTACTAAGCCGCCCAAAGTTAAAGTGAATCTGACGAAGCGTATGCCCCGTCACGTACTGCAAAAAACGCGCGAGGTGTATGGTGATGTGCAAAAGCTGCGCAAACTCAAAGGGCTGGATGAAAAGGCCCTGCCGTCCTTCCCGGTAAGGACAGTAAAGCCGGCGGATGTGCGCGGTCTGGCGGATAAAACCCTGGCAGACGTGAAGGAAGTTCGTAAGAAGGTCGGCGCTGCTGCTCCGACTGCTGCGCCACTACCCAGCGGTAAAGAGCCGACGGATGTCTATGCTGAGCTGATGCAGGTGAAGGCCTCTATCGGTGGTCTCGGCGTTCCGGAAACCACGCCGAACGACGCCTATCAAGTGGCGTTGACCATCATCAGCGATATTGAGAAAGTACGTGCTGCCAAAGGCATCAAAGTAGCTGTGGCAGACCCCGCAGCAGCGAAAGGTAAGAAGCCTAAGGATGTCTATAAAGAGGCGTACAAGTTGCTTGGTAAGGTAAAGGCGCTGACGAAAAAAGACGGCTATGGCGTTCCCGGTGGTGTGGTAATGCCGAATAAGCTGGACGGTCCCATTACCCCGACAGAAGTTATTGATATTCTCAATAACATCCTGGCCGAGGTCGGTGCTATCAAGGTTGCAGTCGGTGCAACTGCTGCAACTGAATTTCCCGGGAAGCAATCCGGTAAGACGCCATCCGATGTGTATAATGCGCTCAGGAAGGCGGAAGCACTGGTTGATTCACTTTAACCTTTACGTGGCCGCACGTACCCTCGTATATGGGCGCCCTGAAAAATTCAGTTTTTGGGGCGCCCTGTTAGTAATCGATAACTAGCGAGGCTTCGCCTCAGACCAACAAGTCGTGAGATGGTCCCGGCCGATTAACGCAGAATTGCTGGTTAGGTAGGTTGGGCAAAGGGCCAGGTACGGCCCGTGCCCAACATTCGGCTGGTATCCACCAGATTGGCCGGTTCATGCTGTTGGGCACGGCGCGATAGAGACCAGTGACTTAATTGCTGACCCGAGAGCACGCGCCTTTGCCCAACCTACGGGCTTGGCTCTAGACCAACGAGATGTGAAATTTTGTGCAGCGCACAAACTTGACTCATTTGTGAAAGATGCGGGTCCCTCAAGGAATCCTAGTCTTCTCAAGGACCGTTTCGGTCTCCTCGCTAGGGTAGGCACTGTCAGCCCAGACCTCCGAATCCACGTTGTCGGCGTCAATGAGTTCATCAAAGACCTGGCTGTCGTGCAGGCTGGCCAGTGTCGTCTTGAAGCGAGCGAATCAATTTGTGCCTGGCGTCGCCGCTGGTGTGGTTTTTGTAGCCGAAGTAACGCTTTGTGTGCTTTCGGGTCCAACATCCATCCACTCTTTTTGGGTACGCTTGGCCCCACTCCAATTCTTGCGGAACCTCGTCGTTTTTTCTTCCGCATTCTAACTGACCACGAAAGCGGTCAACAGTTAACTTAATGGCATTGCGTTCGGACGGAGGGAGTGCAACGTGAGTGACGAAGCCGGAGGGAAACCACGGAGTCTAGCTCCCCTGTGGGCAATGGTCGCCGTGTTCGCGGCCCCCGTCATCGCGGCCTGGTTTTTCTATCTGAACCCGGAATACCTACCCGCGGGCCGCACCAACAAGGGGGAGCTGATCGAGCCGGTGGTTGCATTACCGGCGGACCTGGCGCTGTCCACCCAGGACGGGACGGACTTCTCCCGCGACCTCCTCGCAGGTAAGTGGACCCTGGTCTATCTTGCCGGTGGCGCATGCGATGATGCCTGCCGTAACCAATTGATCGCGATGCGCCAGATCCGCCTGGCCTTGGGTGAAAGTCAGCGCAGCGTCGAGCGGCTGCTGGTGTTGACCGATGCCACGGCCACCGATTTGGCGCAGGAACTCGGCGCCGAGTTCGCCGGTATGCGGGTTGCGCTGGGCGGTGGTCGCTTGCCGGAGCTATTACTATTAGGGGAGGACACCGCGGCCCTCGACCGGATCTACATCCTGGACCCCAGGGGTAACCTGATGATGCGCTACGCGGCGGACGCCCCCGCCCGGGATACGCTGGAAGACATGGAACGTCTGCTCAAGGCCTCCAAGAATTGGATCAAAGGTGCCCAGTATGGCCACAAGTGAGCTCGGTTTGGCCGAGACCCGTTCCAACGCCCTCTTGTGGCGGCGCTACTTCGAGCTTACCAAGCCGAAGGTCGTGGCGCTCATTCTGTTCACCGCGCTGGTTGGAATGTTGCTTGCGACGCCGGGGATGGTGCCGCTGCCGACCCTGTTTTTCGGTCTGCTCGGGATCGGGCTGTGCGCCGGTGCCGGCGCTGCCCTCAATCACGTGGTCGACCAACGCATCGACGCCCTCATGGACCGGACCCGGGGGCGTCCGCTGCCGAGCGGGGACCTGGACGCGCGTCACGCCCTGGTATTTGCCCTGGGGTTGGCGGCGGTGTCTGTGCTGGTCCTGGTGGTCTTCGTCAATCCGCTGACCGCGCTCTTGACCTGCGTCGCCTTCATCGGCTACGCGGTCATCTACACCATGTACCTGAAACGGGCCACGCCGCAAAACATCGTCTGGGGCGGCATCGCCGGCGCCATGCCGCCGCTGTTGGGCTGGACGGCGGTTACCGGCGAGGTCTCCGTGGAGGGCCTGTTGCTGGCCCTGTTGATCTTCGTTTGGACTCCGCCCCACTTCTGGGCCTTGGCGATCAAACGCCGGGACGAATACGCCCGGGCCGGTGTCCCGATGCTGCCGGTAACCCATGGCCTGACCTACACCAAGCTCCAAATCCTGATCTACAGCCTGCTGCTGTTCTGGGTATCCCTCATGCCCTTCATGATCCACATGAGCGGTCCCCTCTATCTCGTGGGGGCGCTGGGTTTGGGGCTGGGTTTCGTCTATCAGTCCGTGCGCCTGCTGCGCAGCGAAGGCGACGCCCTGGCGATGAAGACCTTCGGCTATTCGGTCCTCTATCTCTCTGTCCTCTTTGCCTTCCTGCTGGCGGACCACTACCTAGGGCTGGTGTGAATCGCAGTCCTTTTCCCCATAACCAGGCCGGTGACTACAGGCACGCATCACCACTAGTACGAACAGGATCCCGCCCAGGATAGCGACCAGTCCTCCCAGGCCCATGATGCCCATGAAGGCCTTGGCTAGACCGCCCAGCTCCTGAGCGGCACCGGCGGTCTTACGCTGAATCCCCATGGCCCCGGAAATAGCAAGCCCCGCGATATGCAGCAGTTGGCCGGAGCCGTAGATCCTGGCCTGCCAGCAAGCCATGCGGCCTTCCGGCCGGCTGAAGCCGAGCTCCGGCAGCAGGTGATAGGTCAGCCCCATCAGGGCCAGAGTCACGCCGACGATCGACCCGTGGTAATGGGCCGGGATCATGGTGTTCGTCCCGGAGATGGCTCCCCCGATCAGCCCGCCGACGGCAAACAGCACCAGCGAGGTAACCAGGGCACTGTGGGCCGGACGTTGCTCCTGGGGTACCTCACGCCCACGGTTGCGGATCAGGGATACGATAAGGAGCAACCCGATGGGGACCGACGCCAGGGCGTTTCCGTATTGCATCAGATGGGTGTAGCCGATACGGATCTCCGCCGAGTCGGGGGCGTAGAGGCCATGGATCAGGGGCACCGAAAGCAGGGGCAGGACGCCTAGTACCAGCAGGGCCGACAGCCGGGAATCGGACAGGGGCAAGGGGCGGCCCGTAGCGCGGGCAAGCCAGATCCAGGCCACCAGCATGATCTGGGTATAGGCGAACTGGAGGATATGACCGGGTCCCCAGAACAGGTATTCGTAGTAGGCCTTGCCCTCCCAAGCCGGATTCAAGTCCGCCCAGGTCCAGAGCAGGGAGATGCCCGCCAGCAGGGTAGCTACTGCCGCGGTGAATGTGCCTATCCTCAAGGGATCGCCGAAATTCAGGGTACCGGCGGCGCGTGCCAGATATAGGACCACCTGCGCCAGGACGCCGATACCGAACAGCCCCAGGCCCGCCAGGAACAGGGGATGATCGAGCACCGGCACATAGTTGCTGAGCAATGGGTCGCCGGCGCCCAGGAAGGGCGCGGCGGTAATCAGCAGGCAGCCGGCTGCGGCCCCGGCGAAGGCGATGCGCGTGGTTTGCAGCGGGACGCGGCCCGCCAGGCTCCAGAGCATACCGGAGCTGGCGAGAAACCAGATCAGCACCGATTGGTCGACATGGACGACTAGGGCGACGCGGAAGAAATCCTGGGTCGGGAACAGGACCTCCGTACCAGGTGCCCGCGCGACGACCAGCAGGATAGCGAATATCCCAGCCAAGGCCAGCGCAATAGTCCCGAACATCATCCAAGCGGTAGCCAACCATTGCTGATCGGCGGTCGCATTCAGCCGCCCGCCGGTGTCCGCCATCATTTCCCGTTGCGCCATTTTGGTTTATCTCGCCGGTTGCGTATTATTCGGAGACGCCGCTTACCGGCCATCCCCAGCCCAATGCCATTAAGTTAAGTTTTGTAGGTCGGGTTAGGCGCGCCTTGCGATGCGGGCGTGGGCAACCGAGGTTGAACGCGCCGTAACCCGACATCCCAGGTTGGCTCGCAGCATCGTCTGTCGGGTTACGGCGCGCGCCAATCCTGTGGCCCAACCGAACACCGAAGCACGCGCCTAACCCGACCTACCACGATCAGCGGTCGGCAGCTAACTTAATGGCATTGATCCCCGGCCGGAGTGAGCGCATATAAACTTCCCCGAAAACCTCATCCCGACGGATTTGCCTGCCGGTAGACAGGTAATTACCTGCCCGGCATCAGGAACCGAGGTCGCGTTCGCGTTTTGAATCTGCGGATTGAAAATGGTTTTTGTCGAATTACGGCGCACCTGGATTGGCCGACCCAACCGAACACCGGAACACGCGCCTGATCCGACCTGCATTCCGGCCCTGTGGGTATGCCCTTTGACTTCTCGTTCTCGAGACCAGCCAGTATCCGGAGGGAGACTGAATGGTTACAGCAACAAGATTTTCGGGATGGCCGTATAGCTAAGCCTTTTCAGGCAAATTAAGCATTTTACCATTGGGATTGGATGTAGACTGGAGACGAATAGCTTGTACGGGAGCCGTCAGCTCGATACCTGACTCGAGGATACGTTTTTGCAACATCTTCAACAACTCGACATGGACCGTCCAGTATTCATCGGTCTTCGACCATGCTGATAGACCTACGTTGATATAGGATTCATAATGAGGATTCCCAGGGGCCCAACCGGGTGCAGGGTCATCCAATACTTTGGGATGGGAGGAGGCAAGCTCCATCCACATATCATATACCTGATCCATATCTTGCTCGAATTTGATATGGATATAAAACGTGAGTCTTCGAATGTCTGAGTGAGTGTAATTAGTGATCTCACTCCCCCAGACTGTATTGTTAGGTAGGGAAACTATACTTCCATTAAACGCTTTGAGTCTGGTGTTGGCGAGTGAAATGGATTCCACGTAGGCCCAATGGTCTCCTATCTTCACTTCATCACCCACGTCAAAGGGTTTGTTGAGCATAAGCATCAAACCACTCGCCAAGTTGCCGAGGTTGCTTTGCAGGGCAAAGGCGAGCACGAAACCGACACCACCGATGACGGCAAACAGCGGGCCGATGCTGACCTCCAGGGCCGTCAATCCGATCACAACACCGAGAACGGCGCCGCCACGTTTGATCAGCATGACCACGAATTTGCGCAATAATAGGGAGGTTCCGCCGATTTTTTTCATCGTACCGCTAACGATCGCCCCGATTATGTGGGCAACCACAATCGAGATCAGCACGATACCGAAAAATTTACCAATGTTGATCGCCCAGCGTAGTCCACCTTCCTCGGACTGGAGCCAACTGAGCAGTCGGACGCCCAATCCTTGGGTATCGGTGATATCGAGTTCTACGCCGCTTACTGCCTGAATGTAACTTCTGTAAGTCGCCGGATCGCCCCCTTTGGCTTCCATTTCATCCAAAATCACTTTTAAGCGATCGACCAGGCCGGTGCGTTCCGATTGGAGTGTGGTGACGTTGACGACCAGTTGGGTTTTGACCTCCTGTTCGGCCTCGGTGGACTCTTCCAGCTTTTTCACCATTTTGCCTAACTGCTGTTCCTTTTCTTTCAGCTGAGCCTGGCTGTCGGCGCCACCGGTTTCTATCTCTGCGGCGGCTTGATCAATATCTTGAGCTATTTTTTCCCCGGTTTGTTCGGGTTCCTCAGTAACGGCGGGGTCGGGTTCCGACAGCGTGACAGTATCCTTCTGATTTTCCTGTTTTTCTTTCTTTTCTTCTTCCTTTTCGGCCGCAGTCTTCCCTCCTTCTTCCACATCCTTCTCGGCTTCTTCAACGATTTCCTTTAGTGATTCGTCTTTTCCAAGTTCTTTTTTCGTCTCGGCGGCTTCAGCGATCGCTGCCTGGGCTTTTTTCAAGGCATCCTTGGCTGCTTCGACTTTCTCGGCAGCCATTTCGGCTTCGGGAGAACCGGGAGTCGTTGCCTGTTGGGCTGCTTGGGCTTTCGCCAGGGTAGCTTTGGCATCTTCTAGGGCTTTCGTGGCCTCTTTTTCTTGGGCAAGATGCCGATTCTTGCGTTTGATGGCAATTTCGGTATTGCTGATTTCCTGAACCTTGGCTTTGACTAACTTCAGCCATGCCGCAGCTTCGGCCTTCAACTCAGCTACGGTTAAAGGCTGGACCAACAGTTTTAGTTCGTCGACGGGAATGGTCGGGTCTTCAGCAGTGATCGCCTTCGGGGGTGAGGACGTATCGGCATCGGCCTGTGCCGGCGCGTGGGTTGCCGGCTGCTGCAGGGCACCATCCTTATCATCCTGAGGTTGTTGCGATTGCACCGGAAAACTCCAGGCGACAAAGGCGCAGACGACCCCCGCAAGCACAACCGTTCGAATTCGATAGTAGGACATCTCGGTTATCCTCAAGCTTGAATATAACCGCGCAGGACCGGACAATCATTTGTGTTCTGTATCATTGTAGGGGATCTCATGGGCTCGAAGCGAACCACTTTTTCCGCACTCGCTGCGCTGACGGCCTTGCTGGCGCTCGTGGTCATCCTATTCGGCGCCTATGTGCGCCTGTCCGACGCCGGACTCGGATGCCCGGACTGGCCCGGCTGTTACGGACGGCTGGGTGTGCCCTCCACCCCGGAGGCCATCGACCGGGCCAACCGCGCCTTCCCTGAGCGTCCGGTCGAGACGGCCAAGGCGTGGAAGGAGATGGTACACCGCTATCTGGCCGGCGCCCTGGGGGGGGCGATCCTACTGCTGGCCCTGAGCGCATGGTGGAGTCGCGGTCGACTCCCGACGGGGCTCCCCAGTCTGTTGGTGGCATTGGTCGTCTTCCAGGGATTGCTCGGCATGTGGACGGTAACCCTGCGGGTTATGCCCGTCGTTGTTACCGCGCATCTGGCAGGCGGGCTCGCGACCCTCGCTTTACTCTGGTGGTTGGCCTTACGTCAGTCCAACTTCCCCGGATCACATCCCGCGCCGGCGCTGATGCGGCTGCGGCCCTGGGTGTGGGGCGGACTCGCCCTGGTCTGCATCCAGATTCTGCTCGGCGGTTGGACCAGCACCAATTACGCCGCCCTGGCCTGCACCGAGTTTCCGACCTGCTACGGGGGGCGCTGGTGGCCGCCTGCGGATTTCGGCGCGGCCTTCGTCATCCGGCGGGACTTAGGGATCGACTATGAATTCGGGGTCTTGGACAGCGCCGCGCGCACGGCGATCCACCTCACCCATCGCCTCGGGGCCCTGGTGGTCCTGCTCTATGTGGGCGCCCTGAGCCTGATCATCCTACGGCGGGCGCAGACCGGCATCGAACGTGGTATGGGCATTGCGGTCGCTGCTGCCCTGTGCTTGCAGCTAGGGTTGGGTATCGCTAACATCCTCGGCCACCTACCGCTCGCGGTGGCGGTTGCCCACAATGGGGGTGCGGCATTGCTGCTCATCGCCCTGGTGAGCCTGATCCACCTCCTCACGCCGGACCGACAAGCGACCGCTACCGGCGTCGCGGAAATGTCGAGGAACTCGTCATGACCCACAACGCCGGCGGCGGCCTGCGCCGCCTTCTGATTCCGGTTGGTGTGCTCGTTGGTGTGCTGGCCGTAGCAGCGGGTGTCTGGTTCGGCGTGAGCCGCTTCGACCCCGGCGCGGGGACCGGCCCACCGGTTGCGGCAATGCGGGCGGGCACCCCGCTGCCCCAGCCCAAGGTCTTGTCCCCCTTCACCCTCACGGACCAGGATGCACGGCCCTTCGGGCTTGAGGATCTCAGGGGCCATTGGACCTTCGTGTCCATCGGCTTCACCGCTTGCGGGGGTGTCTGTCCGACCAACATGGCGACCTACCGCGCCATCGACCGAGAGATCGGCACAGCCGGTGCTGCAGAACCGGCGGTGGATTTCCTGTTCATATCCGTGGACCCGGAACGGGACAGTCCGGAGCAACTCAGGCAGTATGTGCGCCGGTTCGACCCAGGCTTCCGCGGGGCGACCGGCAGTCACGACCAACTCCAGCCCCTCGTCCGCGAGCTCGGGCTCATGTACGGGCGTTCCGAGGAAGCGGGAGATGCCATGGGTTATATGGTGGACCATTCGGCATCCATCCTCTTGCTCGACCCGCAGGCCCGCTTGGTAGCCGTCTTCAGTTGGCCCCACGATAGCGCCGCCATGGCCGCCGACTTTGCAGTCTTGCACGACCATTATTAGAAGCTGTCTGGTTAAGAGCAATCCTGAATGATTTGGCGCTGTTTGGGGGAGAAGATCCCTCCTGCGTCGGGACAAGAAAGATCTCTCCTGTGTCGGGACAGGGTTTGACGTGTTGCATTCGACGCCCAACGGCTCGTTGGTCCACGGCCAGGCCAGTGCCGGCGTCTTAACGCAACCTACACCCACATGATCCCCCACGCGACCTGCACGCGCGGACCTCGCCTCAAGTGTAGGTTGCGTTAAGCCGTGCGAAAAACGCCCGGGGGAATAACAGGGCGTAACGCAACAGGACGCTAGGCTCCGTTTTAACCAGGCGGAAGAGAAAACGACGAAGCGCGCGAATCGGCGCGAACAAGATCCCTCCCTTCGGTTCGGGATGACAATTTCGCGCGGATTCGCATGATGCGTCGTTTCTCCTCTTTGTTGGCGACCGGTAACCTTTATTAATCTTCCCAAAAGTTTCTGCATGACTGATCCTAAATCGAGTTGCCCTTAGACATGCTTTTGGAAACCAAGCTGTGCGGATACTTTTGGGAAGATTAATAACTTAATGGCATTGGGCTGGACATTCCATTCAGCTCCAATGCCATTAAGTTAGCTGCTGACCGCTTGTGGTGGTCGATCAGGATGCGGAAGAGAAAACGACGAAGCGCGCGAATCGGCGCGAACAAGATCCCTCCCTTCGGTTCGGGATGACAATTTCGCGCGGATTCGCATGATGCGTCGTTTCTCCGCTTGTTTGTCGACCGGTAACGCTTAACTTAATGGCATTGATATAGGCTCTACTGAGAGAATATCTACTCTAGGGTTATCTGGATCCTGTGAATATGTTCATATAAAATAAGTATTCTTTGAGCATGAACACATTTGGTGAGCCTATTGTCGCTGCGAGGGAACAAATTAAGATTGGGTCGTGCTTGATGTGTGGTGATAAACTATTTTCCTTATACATATTAAAAATTTTAGAACAAAATCACACAAATGAGAGATGACAATTTTTTGGATAGGATGAAATTTGTTTTGGGTGATCGGAGAAAGCATCCTTGGGGACAGGCCCTAGGTATCCGGGGCACGCGTATCACCGAGATGTTTCGAGGTCGGATCCCGACGGCGGATGCCCTAGCGATCATCCATTGGGCGGAGGGAGTTTCTACCGACTGGCTACTGACGGGTGATGGGGCGCCCTTCTGCGTGCGACATCTCACGGATCAGGAGGGAGTGGCCCTGCTCCGGGAGCAGGACGGAAACCAGCAGTATCACTATCACCTACTGGTCACAGAGCCGCTACGCATACCGGCCTTGGCGCTCATCCGCCCCGAAGAACCGCAGCCCATAGACCCGGACAGCGTGGCTCGCTACCCGGCGACCATCCTGGTGGCCCAGGTCGGTCGAGCGATGATGCGGGAGCTCGCCGGGGTAGACCAATTGTATCTCACCTCGCTCGATGCCCAGGTTATGGAGCAGCTGAGGGCCGGAAACCTCGGTCCCTACCAGCTGCGGCAGGTATTCCTGCCTCATGGCCGCCGGGCGGAGGCAGCAGATCTCCGCCGGATTACCGAATTCCTCGACCGCTCGGATCTTCCCGGCCTCCCCCACGAGGAAGCCGCCCTGCTGCGCGCCTATCGCGCCCAGCCGGAGCACAAGCAGGCAGCCTGTCGCGCATTGTTGGACGTGGAGCCGTAAGCTGCCGGTGACCGCGCCGCCAAGGCCATCCGTTGCGGTAACCTCTGCGGTGTCCCCTCCGGATTTCGGCTCGATGTGGACAGAACCCTTTCTGAACGTTACCAATGGTTGGCGCCTGGCCTGTCTGTTGCACCTGATTACGGAGCAGCTCTTCGAGGTCTTGGAGCAGATGGAGGGAGACCCGGGTTACCCTACACCTGGATGGCCTCGATCAACTTTCGATCCCACCCGACCAAAACACATATAAAACATGCTGTGGGAACATGTAGGATGTGGTGAGCGCCTACCCGCCCCAGGGACAGGGCGGGTAGGCCGCGAACCGCATCATTCAGTTATCAGTTGTCAGATGGTGAGTTTGATAACTGCCCCCTGACAACTGATAACTGAAAACTGAAAACTGCCCCCTGGAAATGATGCGGTTCACCGCCGTCCCTGGCGGCTCACCGCATCCTACGTCTCTTAGAAATGGCATAACCGAGAGATTTCTTTGGAGAAAACAATGGGCCGAATTGTGGTACCGGTAAAAATCACCAATCTCTTCGACGAGGATAAATCCATACAGTGTGAAATGTTCGTCGATACCGGGGCGGGCGCATTGATTCTTCCCCAAGCATGGAAAGAAAGACTCGGAACTTTCAAACGCTCCGAACCGGTAGAGCTGCAACTCGCCAATCAGGAGGTGGTGCGTGGTGAGGCCTGCTGGCCGGTGGAAATAAAAATAGATGGCTTTCGCCCAGTTGCAAATGAAGTCATCTTTGTCGACATGGGTTCGAGTGAAGAGAATAACTACGAACCGCTCTTGGGATATGTCATTTTGGAACAGGCCCAAGTAGCGGTCGATATGCTCGGCCATCGTTTAGTGCCGGTAAGATACATCGATATGAAATAAAGTCTTGGTCAATACCGATGAAGGCGTTCGGAATCCAGTGCTAGGCAGAAACAACAAAATAGTGGAGTCTGAATGATCACGCTAGTGGCCTGCTTTCTCTCGTTCCCACGCGCCGCGTGGGAACGAAAAAACCACGGATGGACACGGATTGTGATCCGTGTTTATCCGTGTCCATCCGTGGTTCTTCGGTGCGCTTTGTTCCGGTACAAATCCAATTAAGAAACGGCATTAGGATTTCCACTTCGTAGTTGTATCTTCCGCATCCTGACCGACCACGACGAGCCGCCAGCAGCTAACTTAATGGCATTCAATGCCATTAAGTTAAGCGTCACCGGCGCCGTTTGTGATTGCTTGATCGCTGTTTTTCGTTCACCCTCTCCCCAACCCCTCTCCCGCCGGGAGAGAGGCTTTGAGGATTAACTTAATGACATTTTCGATGCCGTCATCGGCGAGGTGGTGGTCGAAATGGAGGACGCAATCCAGCCCTTTTCCAATCTCAGCGATGGGCAGCGCAGTACGGCGGCGCTGGTCGGCGATATGGCGCAAAGGGCGGCCAGGCTGAATCCGCATTATGGCGGCGAGGTACTGCAACAGACCTCGGGGGTGATCCTGATCGACGAATTGGATCTGCATCTGCATCCGCGTTGGCAGCGCCGCATTATCGAGGATCTGCGCCGAACCTTCCCGAAGATCCAGTTCATCTGCACCACCCATTCGCCGTTTCTCATCCAGTCGTTGCGCAGTGGCGAAGAGCTCCTCATGCTGGACGGTCAGCCCACGGCCAATGTGGCGAACCTGCCGGTCGAAGAGATCGCGCAGGGCATCATGGGGATACCCAATCCACAGGTCAGCGCGCGCTATGAGGAGATGACGGGTGCGGCCAGGCACTATCTCGAAGAGCTCGAGGCCGCCGCGAAGGCCCCGGAAGAAAAATTGGCGGAATACAAGGCGCGACTCGCCGAGACTATCGCGCCCTATGCGGACAATCCGGCATTTCAGGCCTTTCTGGAGATGAAGCGCGCCGCGAAGCTGGGGGAATAGGCCATGCGACCGGTACGCAGAGGGAGCTCACCCCAACCCGATGATTTCGAGCCCTACCCGGACGCAAAGCCGACGCTGATCGCCCGGTTCGGCGGTTATTGCAGTTACTGCTTAAGACACAGCAGATGTCACAAACCTTGGCTGCGCAGGGAGAATAGGCGCGAAGGCATCCCATGCAGCTGAAAGACAGTTTACCGGAATAGGTAAGAGGAGAACGATACGATGCAGGCCATAGCGAAGGAGGCCGTAGCGAGCTGGTCTCTCGAAGAACGCCTTGAAGAAACATTCAATCGGACACTGCCGAAACTCGGTCCTGAAGCCCAAGCACAACTTCAGGCAGCAATAAATCCTACATCACTTGCTATTATCGGAGGCGTCCTTGTTGCCTGGGTGGTCTCTCATGCCCTTGGTCTTGGTCAAATCATAGACATCATTATTATAGTAGGCGGGGTCATCGCAATCGGTTCTGCTGTTTTCGTGGGATTGGACTATCTCTACGATTTCGCAATAGGCGTTTATCGCGCCAAGACGACATCCGATCTCGATGCGGCTGCCGACAAGTTAGCCAAAGCGATCAGCACCTTGGGTATACAGGCCGTACTGGCAATCCTGTTTCGGGGCGCAAAGGCCCCGCGTACCGGCAGGGGAAAACATATTCCAATCGGTCCCCCACCACCTCGAACGCCGGGGATTCGGTACAAACCAACAGTGCAAAAAACTCCCAACCTCAAAGCAGGAGAAGGGAGAACAAGTTTTTGGGGCGATATAAGGGTTTCGACCGGAGGGTCGGCCAATGACCGCGCCATGGCACTCCTTCACGAACGTGTCCATCAGTTCCTGACACCCAAGCTCTACATCCTACGGGAGTATAGAATAAACAATCGGGCAGCTTCCTATGTGCGCTCCTCGCTTTGGCGTTATATCGAAGAGGCACTCGCCGAAACCGTGGCTCGGGTCGGTATCCTCGGTATTCGGCAGTTCTTCTCCGGAATACGGTTCCCGATCCAAAATGGCTATATGTATCTGAGGAAAGGCGGTGGTTTCAATTCAAAATTCGGTGGCAGCGGTGCCATTCCCGAAGCAGCGGGTCTTCTACATCGCGGGATAGTACATGGTATAGCCTTCGAGCTCTGGTTCAGTCCCGTTAAAACAAAAGACTATTAGGGCAACGGATCGAGGTGACCAAGATGTTTCGGCGATTATTCCGTAGCTGGTTCGGTGCCGGGCAGGATACCGAATCTCCGGGGCTACAACCCCGGTTAAGAGAAGATGAGGTGCTGGCAATCGCGGGTAAAGCGGTTGGGGGAGATCCGATTGATGAACACTTTTGTGTTGAAGAATTGGAGGAAGGATCCGGCGCTTTGATCTGGTCCGTCGGCTCGGCTACGGTTGGGTCCGGGCTCTACGTCAGGGTCGATGACGCAACCGGTCGAGTAGTTGAAATAAAAAGATGGGGGGTCCGCTGAGGTTCGCCCGCATATCTCACCGGGGCGGCTGGCGGCAGCTCAGTTTTCACTTTATTTCGACTCGACTCATTACACGAAACTCCATGGCACTCTTACAGATCTCGGAACCGGGGCAATCTGCCGCACCGCACCAGCACCGCTTGGCGGCGGGTATCGACCTGGGGACGACCAACTCACTGGTCGCTACCGTGCGCAGCGGCTCTGCCGTTACCCTGCCAGATGCGGAAGGGCGTCATTTGCTGCCGTCCGTGGTGCGCTTCGGCGGAGATGCAGTGATCGTCGGTGCGGAGGCAAAGGCCGCTGCTGTCGATGATCCGCTGAACACGGTCGCCTCCGCCAAGCGCCTTATCGGTCGGGGGCTGGACGACATCGAACGCTTAGGGAACCGTCTGCCGTACCAGTTCGTCCGGACGGATACCGCCGTTCCGCGCATCCGTACCCGCCGGGGGGATTTCAGCCCGGTGGAGGTGTCGGCGGAGATCCTCAAGGCGCTCGCCGCCAGGGCGGAGTCGGCCCTGGGGGGGGAGCTCTCCGGCGTCGTCGTTACGGTCCCCGCCTACTTCGACGAGGCCCAACGCCAGGCGACCAAGGATGCCGCCCGCCTGGCGGGACTCAAAGTGTTTCGACTCCTGAACGAGCCCACCGCCGCGGCGGTAGCCTACGGCCTGGATAAGAACGCCGATGGTGTCCACGCCATCTATGACCTCGGCGGCGGTACCTTCGATATCTCCATCCTCCGCTTGCGGCGCGGGGTGTTCGAGGTGCTGGCCACCGGCGGCGATTCCGCCCTCGGCGGCGACGACCTGGATCGTGCGGTGGCGCGCTGGATCATGGCGCAGGCCGGGGTCGAGGACGCTGCCTCCCATCGCCTCCTGCGCCGGTTGCTGCGCGACGCCTGTGCCGCTAAAGAGGCATTGAGCGCGGCGGATCGGGTCTCCTTGCACGTCGAGCTGTCCAACAGCGTCCGATGGGAAGGAGAGCTGGACCGGACGACCTTCGATGCCTTGGTGGACCCCCTCATCGCCAAGACGCTTGTCGCCTGTCGCCGTTGCCTGCGTGATGCCGGGGTGCGACCGGACGCGGTGCAGGATGTGGTCATGGTCGGTGGCTCCACGCGTGTGCCCCGGATACGCGAACGGGTAAGGGAGCTCTTCGGCACGCCACCCCTGGTGGAGATCGACCCCGACCGGGTGGTTGCCATCGGCGCTGCCCTGCAGGCGGACGTCCTGGCCGGCAACAAAGGAGTCGATGAGGTCCTGTTGCTGGACGTCATTCCCCTGTCTCTCGGTCTGGAGACCATGGGCGGACTGGTGGAAAAGATCATCCCCCGCAACACGACTATCCCGGTGGCCCGGACCCAAGAGTTCACCACCTTCAAGGACGGGCAGACCGCCATGGTCATCCATGTGCTTCAGGGCGAGCGGGAGCTGGTAGCGGACTGTCGTTCATTGGTGCGCTTCGAGCTACGGGGAATCCCGCCGCTGGTGGCCGGCGCGGCACGCATTCTGGTCAGCTTCGAGGTGGACGCGGACGGGCTGCTCAGCGTTACCGCCAGGGAACAATCGAGCGGGGTCAAGGCCCAAGTTGAAGTCAAGCCGTCCTATGGGCTCACCGACGCCGAGATCGAGTCCATGCTGCGGGATGCCACGGCCCGGGCGGGGGAGGATCTGCAGGCCAGGCGCCTGCATGAGCAGCAGGTCGAGGCCGAACGAACCCTCGCGGCCCTGCGGGCCGCGCTGGCGAGCGATGGAGATGCCCTGCTTGACGCGACCGAGCGTGGTCTTGTAGAAGATGCCCTGTCGAAGTTAGAACGGATAGCCGCCGGCGGGGACGCGGAGGCGATCAGGATCGCCGTCGGAGACCTGGAGAAGGCCTGCGACTTCTATGTGGAACGGCGCATGAATCGGAGCATTCGAGCGGCCGTGGCGGGACACAAGGTCGAGGAATTCGAGTAGCCTATGACGAAGCTCATCTTCTTGCCGCACGAGGAGATCTGTCCCGAAGGCGCTATGATCGCGGCCGAGCCCGGTGTCAGCATCTGCGACGCCGCATTGGGGAACGGCATCGAGATCGAGCATGCCTGCGAGAAATCCTGTGCCTGCACCACCTGTCACGTCATCATCCGCGAGGGCTTCGATTCCCTGGAGGAAGCAGACGAGACCGAAGAGGACCTGCTCGACAAGGCCTGGGGCTTGGAACCGGAATCCCGCTTGAGCTGCCAGGCCCTGGTGGGTGACGAGGACCTGGTGATCGAGATCCCCAAGTACACCATCAACATGGTGTCCGAGCAGCATTGAGTAGGGTGGGCTGTGCCCACCGATGGCTCACTCGGTGGTGGGTGGAGCCCACCCTACACTGCAGCGGAGGAATTTCATGGGCTTGAAGTGGACCGACACCCTCGATATAGCAATCGCACTCGATGAGGCACATCCCGACGTGGACCCACGCTACGTGAACTTCGTGGATCTGCGTGACTGGACACTGGCCCTCGATGAGTTCGACGACGATCCGACGCGCTCGGGGGAAAAGATACTGGAGGCCATTCAGGCCGCCTGGATAGAAGAGCGGGAGTAAAAACCACCTGCCGCATAAATCACGTTTACGCCGTAACCTGCTCTGAACAAGTCCGGGACGGACTTGTTCAGAGCTTCCAGAGGGGATCGCTTTCGTTCAACCCCCTATTTTTTATCGGTTTGCTTCTCCAAGGTGGTATTCTCTTTCGAGGTGGTCTTCTTTGGGTCTTCTGATTTGCCGCAAGATGCGACAAAAAAGCAAGCAATCATTATCGAAGCTAGGAGAGCGGTGCGAATTTCGTATCTCATGGTATGCCTCTTTTGGTGTGCCTCTTTTGGTGTGCCTCTTTTGGTGTGCCTCTGTTTCTGACCTGAAGTCCTAAGTATAGGGTACTTGAAAAATTGCCTTCCTGGCAATCCTTCCAGATGCATTCCGATCGGGAAGCTCTGAACAAGACTCACTCGGTGGTGGGCAGGGCCCACCCCACGCTGCAATGAGGCGGCGGTTGGTTGTTTGAACCACAAAGGCGCAAGGGACGCAAAGATTTTTGTGGGAGTACCCCCTTGCAGGTGCCCGGATTATAGGATACGGCGAGCAAAACAAGCGGCATCGCCAGACCGACGGCCGACGGTGGAATGAGTCCAGGTGAAATTGAGTATGGGAAAGATTAATTCGATCGCCTCCCTGAAGCCACGGACCCCGTGGGTCTGGGGCCCATTGGTAACCACATCCTCTTCCCTCGTCGCCACCGTACTTGCCTTGGTAGTGGTAAATTTCTAACTGATAGCGTAGTTGATAGTCCCAAAGACATTGAGTCCGCTGAACCGCGCAGCAACCCAACCTACCCTCTACCAGTCAAAGAGTTACCACTATCCTTGCCTTATTTCTTGGCTTTGACGTAGTCCTCCTCAGCTTTGGTGTATGTCTCCTTAGCCTTGGTATGGAGATCTTCGGCTTTGGTATACATTTCCTCAGCCTTGGTATACATCTCCTTGGCCCTGGTACGCATCTCCTCAGCCTTGGTATGTAGCTCCTTAGCCCTGGTATGCGTCTCCTCAGCCTCGGTATGCATGTCCATAGCTTTGGTGTGGTCCGCCCCGGGTTTGGCGTGTGTCTCCGCAGCCTTGGTGTGCAGCTTTATAGCCTTGGTGTGCATTTCCTCGGCTTCGGTGTGCATCTTTTCGGCCTTGGCATGCACTTCCTTAGCTTTGGCGTAAGCTTCGGTGTGTTTGGCGTAAGCCTTGGCGTGTTCGGTGTAGGCTTTGGTGTGTTCGGCGTAAGCCTTGGCGTGGTCCTCGGCGGCATTAGCCAGGTTCACAGCCGACAGACTTCCTGCGAGTAGGGCACCGATGACGGCGGTAATGGGTTTGATCGGGTTCTTCTTAGACATGGATGCTCCTGGATATCGGTTTGGATTTCTACAGGTACTAAGGACTTGCCCCGTAATGAACCAGTCAAAAGCGGTGACCGGTAGGCTTACGAAGAACGATACTATATAACATATCGTACTGTATGACACAAATTTTCCGGTCAGGCGAAACTCACTACGCCGGTTTGAATGCTTTTCAGCACTGTTCCCAGGGTAGTCCGCGCAGGCGCCAACCACCGATACTGCTGCGGTGATGATGGTCGTCGAGATCGCCCTCGAAGCCTTCGTCGATGTGGAAGACGTTCTGCATCCCGGCTTCCAGTAGGACCTTGCCCGCCTCCAAGGAGCGCTTGCCGCTGCGGCAGATAAGGATGATCGGTGCGCAGGGGCTTTCCTGCGTGCACACTGCCCCGCCAAGCAACAGCTTCCGAATCTCGGTCTCGAAGTCCGGGTTGACCATCCAGTCGGGCTCGTCGATCCAGGCGACGTGGACGGCGCCGGTCGGATGGCCGACAAACAGGTACTCCATACTGGAACGGATGTCCACCAGGAGCGCTCGGGGGTCGTCCTGAAGCATTTGCCAGGCCTGTTGGGGAGTAAGGCTCTTAACGCCGTGATCGCTCATGGTTCCGAATCCTCTCTTTGTTTTTCAGATGTCAGGTAGCCGCAATGCGCAAGCGGTCCGCACAGCGGACCCTACTCTGACTACTTGCTTGACCGTAGGTCCGCTGTGCGGACCGCTGGGATGTTGCGGCCCATCTAGTATCCCATTTCTGCATATTTTGCATATAGCCTGTAGGGTGGGCTGTGCCCACCACTTCCGCTAGCCTATGAAAATTGTTGGTTAGTGTAGACAACAACCGGAAAGAGAACCACGGATGAACATGGATTGACACGGATGGAGACCAATCCGTGTCGATCCGTGGTTCGCTATCACACAAAGACACCAAGCCACAAAGGGGTATAAGGATTGAGAGAAGAACGCCAGAACGAGCGGAGAATTCTTGGTGTCTTTGTGGTTTGGTGTGAGAAAAATGAAAACAGCTACGGAGGGCGTTCCCTACGAACACGTAGAATACTGTGAAATGATGTACTAGGCCCCCGCCTGAGCCGATGCATCTGAACGCTTTCCCGTCTTCGTCTCGTCCCGGGCCGACTGGATCTCGCACGCCCTGAGATCCGGCAGGTGATCGAAGTGCCCGCAGATCCCCTGTTCCTCCAGGATTTGAGACAGGGCCTCGATGCGTTGGTCGAGGATATGGATATGATCCAGCATCAGGTTGACCGCATTGGCGACCGGATCGGGGGCATCTTTGGTCGCGCCGTAGGCGTCAAAGCCGATGCGCTGGGCGGTTAGCGTGCGCCGTTCGTAGGTCTCGTCGGCCGCCGGCGGCTCTACCACATGGCCCGGCACCCCGACGATCGTAACCCCGGCCGGCACCGATTTGACCACCACCGAGTTCGAGCCGATGCGTGCCCCGTCACCGATCTCGATGGGACCCAACACCTTCGCCCCGGCACCCACCACCACATGGCGTCCCAAGGTGGGATGCCGTTTGCCCTTGTTCCAACTGATTCCGCCCAGGGTTACGCCGTGATAGAGGGTGCAGTCGTCGCCGACGACCGCCGTCTCTCCGATTACCACCCCCATGCCGTGGTCGATGAAGAGGCGCCGACCTATCCGCGCGCTGGGGTGGATCTCGATCCCGGTAAAGAGGCGCGCCAGGTTGGACAGCAGGCGGGCCAGCCATTTGAGGCCGCGAGTCCAAAGGGCGTGGGCGGCGCGGTGCATGAGGACCGCATGCAGCCCAGGGTAAGTCGTTAGAACCTCGAATCCGTTGCGGGCGGCGGGATCCCGCTCAAACACACAATCGATATCCTCACGTAATCGCTCGAACATAGGAGTGCTCGGTCATTCCTTAAGCTTCCCCCGCGGCATTCCCGTCGGGGTCGGTGGATGGGGCTGACCGGGAGGGGTCGGTCTTGTGAAATCGCCCCGGGGTCTTCTTCCCCTGCGCGGCGCTCAGGATGCCGCGCAGGATATTAATCTCTACCCGATCGGGGCGGGCGCGATTGAACAGACGCCGCAGGCGCCGCAACAACTTTCGGGACTGGGCGGGATCGCTGAATCCCGTATCCGTCATGGTCTGCGCTAAGTGGGCGTAAAACCCCTCCATCGCCTCCGCAGGTGCCGGATCTTGCTCGGTCTCCTCGGTGTACTGCTCCCCAGCCGTACCCCAGGTACGGCGTAGCTCATAGGCGAAGATTTGGGCCGCGGAGGCTACGTTCAAGGAGCGGAACCCCGGATCGGTCGGGATATGCGCAAGGAAGTGGCAACGCGCCAGCTCGTCGTTGGTGAGCCCAGAGCGCTCGCGTCCGAGTACCAGGGCCACCTCACCCTGCCGGGCCTCCGCCAGGAGCCGGCGGGCACAGTCGGCAGGTTCCAGCAACGGCCAGGCCACCGTGCGTAACCGGGCGCTGGAGCCGATCACCAATCGACAGCCGCGCAGGGCGTCCACCAGATCCCCGTGTATCTGGGCGGCCGCCAACAAGTCATCGGCACCGGCGGCGCGGGCCACTGCCTCTGCATTGGGCAACACTTTGGGGTTCACCAGGTGCAGCCGGCTCAACCCCATGGTCTTCATGGCCCGGGCCGCCGCTCCGATGTTCCCCGGATGGGTAGTCTCCACCATGACGAACCGGATCCTGTGGAATGCTTCGAGGTCGGGGTCCATGGTCACGCTTTGAATCTATTCGCCGCTTCGGGTATGGTGCCCACCATGCACCCCATGCTCAATATCGCCGTCCGGGCCGCGCGCAGCGCCGGTCGTATCCTGCTGCGCTACCTCGAACACACCGATGGGATCGCCGTTACCGACAAGCGCCGCAATGATTTCGTCAGCGAGGTAGACCACAGTGCCGAGGAGGTGATCATCCGGGAGCTGCACAGCAAGTACCCGGATCACGCCATTCTGGCTGAGGAGAGCGGCGAGCGCCAGGGCAGTGATTTTCAATGGGTGATCGATCCCCTGGACGGCACCACCAACTACCTGCACGGCTTTCCCCAATTCTCCGTCTCCATTGCTCTCAAATACCGCAACCGTTTGGAGCAGGCAGTGGTCTATGATCCGCTGCGGGAGGAGCTGTTCACCGCCAGCCGCGGTCAGGGCGCCCAGCTCAACGACCGGCGCCTGCGCGTGACCGATCGCCCATCCCTGGAAAGCGCTCTCATCGGGACCGGCTTTCCATTCCGAAACCATAGCCTTCTGGACACCTATTTGGGTATGTTCAAGGTCGTGCTCCAGAATACGGCGGGCATCCGTCGTCCCGGCTCCGCGGCCCTCGACATCGCCTATGTGGCCGCGGGCAGGCTGGATGGCTTCTGGGAGCTGGGGCTGGCCCAGTGGGACATCGCCGCCGGCGCCCTGCTGGTCAGCGAGGCCGGCGGTACGGTAAGCGACCTGGCCGGCGGCGACCGGCATCTGGAGACAGGTAATGTCATCGCCGGCAACCTCAAGGTCCACCAGGCCATGGTCGCTAAGCTCCGGCCCTTTCTCAGTGACTCCCTCAGGGCTTGAATATCCAATGATGAGTGATGAGTGATGAGTGATGAATGCGGAGTGATAGCTTCTCCTTGCAGATACGGGGGAATCGCATGAAAATGAAATGGCTTGTGATCATCCGGGACCTGACACTTAAGCAATGAGCGCTTTACTGACGCCACTTGCCCTGGAACGGGAAGCTCCCCCTCTACACCAAGATGCACACGGAGTGATCCGCGTCGCGCAAACCCGGGTGACGCTGGAAAGCGTCATCTCCCTCTTCGAGCAGGGTGCGAGTGCCGAAGAAATTACCCTGCGTTACGACGTACTGAACCTGCGTGACGTTTACGCGACCCTCGGCTACTTCCTCGGCCATCGGCAGGAGGCGCAAGCGTACCTGGACCGCGCGCGTCGGACATCGCTCGTGACACGTCGCAACGCCGAACGCCGTTCGCCCGTGGCACAGATACGCGAGCGTTTGTCCGGATACCAGAACCGAGCCGATGCTCAGTCTGCTGGCTGACGAGAACCTCGATGCAAACATCCTGCACGGAATTCTGCGTCGTTTCGACGGCATCGACGTCGTTCGAGTCCAGGATATCGGTCTTACCGGTGCGGACGACCCGACAGTTTTGGCATGGGCCGCCGCGCAGGGCCGGGTGTTGATCACGCATGACGTCGAGACGGTGACGCGATATGCCTTCGCGCGCGTGGATGCCGGTCTGCCAATGCCGGGCGTTATAGAGATCGTCGCGTCGGCTCCGATCGGCAAAGCCGTAGAAGACCTGGCATTAATTCTCGAATGCCTTGGGGATGACGAATTGGACGCCCAGGTCCTCTACATACCGCTGTAGGGTGGGCTGTGCCCACCAGGTGAGTCCTGATTCGCGCGATTCGTAGTTTTCTCTTCCGCATCTCGTCGGACTCGGGCGCGTTTAGGCTCGTTTGTACCTCTCGACACCGGGGCATGCGCCTGACCCGACCTACATATGACATGCGGCCAGCGGCTAACTTGATGGCATTGAGTTGACAGTCACATGTGAACCACTAAGATACAAAGGATGTAAGAGGCTGTCTAAAAACTAAAACTAATCCATTGATTCCAAGGCGGTAAACTGGGTCTAGGCACGAGACCTGAGCAAGTCAAACTGGCCCATAAACGCTGGGTTTCGTTCCTCAACCCAGCTTACCCTTTACTCTAGCCGACAGCTCTTTTTTAGACAGCCTCTAAGGGCTACGAATGCTTGAACCGCAGAGACGCAGAGCCTTTTTTCGATGACTGCTCTGTGGCCGCTGCGACTCCGCGGTTCAAAACCGGGGCTGATTGCCAACGGTTTGGGCTTTGCATCCGGCGTCGGCGTCCTGTTTCTACTGCCGTCTTTGCCACCCTTATGGCCTCCGCTCCTGCTTGCCGTGCCCGCGGTGGCGGTGGCTTGGCGGTGGCCGTTGCTGCGGCCGTTTGCCTATGCCCTGGCCGGTTTCCTGTGGGCTTGGATTCAGGTCTGCCAGGTCCTGTGCGGGCCCTTTCCGGAGACCCTGGTGCGCCGGGATCTCGAGCTGACCGGCAGGATTGCCGGCCTGCCGGGGGAGGCAGGCGACGGCGGCGCGCGGTTTCTGTTCCAGGTCGAGCACACGCGTGCGGATGGACGGGCCATCGGCTTTGACGGGCTGGTGCGCCTGAGCTGGTACCGGAATGCACCGGCGCTCCGGGCCGGTGAGCGCTGGCGCTTGACCGCTCGCCTTAAACTACCCCACGGCTTTGCCAATCCCGGCGGGTTCGATTACGAGCGCTGGCTGTTCCAGCAGGGTATCGAGGCCACGGGATACGTCCGCGGCGCGGGCGAGAACCTACGCCTGGACGCCGGGTCCGGGATCTATGTCATCGATCGCTGGCGCCAAGGGTTGCGTGAGCGTATCCGGGAGATCCTACCGGACGCTACCGGGGAGGCCTTGGTGCGGGCCTTGGTCCTGGGGGACCGTTCCGGCCTGGGGCCCGAGCAGTGGGAGGTCTTGACGCGCACGGGCACCAATCACCTGATCGCCATCTCCGGGTTGCACGTGGGTATGGTGGCCGCCTTCTTGTTCTTTCTGTCCCGCTGGGTCTGGTCACGCAGTGTCCGGCTGATCCTGCTGATCGCGGCCCCACGGGCCGGCGCGATCGCCGCCTTGGTCGGGGCGGTTGCCTATAGCGCCTTAGCCGGATTCGCCGTCTCCACGCAGCGCGCCTTGATCATGCTGGCGGTGATCCTGGGGGCGGTGCTGTCCTCCCGCACCGTGCGCCCGGCGAGCGGAATTGTCCTGGCCCTGGTGGGGGTACTGATCCTGGACCCCCAGGCAGTGCTTGCCTACGGCTTTTGGTTGTCCTTCGCCGCCGTGGCCGTGCTGCTCGCCGCCTTCGGGCAGCGGCTCGGGACGAACAAGTTCCGGCGCAACTGGGGGCGGGCGCAGTGGGTCGTTGCCTTGGGGCTATTACCGCTGTTGCTGCTCCTGTTCGGTCGTGCCCCGGTGGTTGCGCCGCTGGTGAATCTGGTTGCCGTTCCCCTGTTCAGCCTGGTGTTGCTGCCGGTCGTGCTGACGGCGAGCCTGCTGGGCCTATTGCCCGGACTCGGGCTGGAGCTGCCGCTGGTCCTGACAGCGCAGCTGTTGGAAGGGGAATTCGGGCTGTTGGAAGTGGTCTCCGGGTGGGACTGGGCGGCAGTGACCGTGTCCCGGCGTCCGATCTGGGTCTGGGTCGGTGCCTTCGCCGGCGTACTCCTGTTGCTCGCTCCACGGGGGTTGCCCGGGGCCTGGCTCGGGTCCCTGTTCCTGTTGCCGTTGGCCCTGATCCGCCCGCCGGTGCCGAGTGAGGGTACCGCTGAGTTCACGCTGCTCGACGTGGGACAGGGCCTTGCGGCCGTCGTTCGGACCCGGCGCCATGTCCTTGTTTATGACACGGGTCCGCGGTTTCCCAGCGGCTTCAACACCGGCGCCGCGGTCATACTCCCTTATCTCCACCATCAGGGCGTGCGGCACATCGACACCCTTATCATCAGCCACGCAGACCGGGATCACGCGGGCGGATTCGCAGGTCTGAACGGTAAGCTCCCCATTGGCCGCATCCTCAGCGGGGAGCCGCGGGAGCTTGCGGGAGGGCGCGCGCGTCCTTGCCTGGCCGGCAATGACTGGACCTGGGATGGGGTGGACTTCGAGCTCCTCTACCCGGCTACTGCCGGGCGCAAGGGCAACCCTAGCTCCTGCGTCCTGCGGGTGAACATACCGGGCGCCGGTTCCAGTGTTCTGCTGACCGGGGACATCGATGCCGGCGTGGAAGACGGGCTGGTGGCGACCCAACACGGGCGGCTCGCAAGCACCATCCTGGTAGCGGGCCACCATGGCAGTGCTACCTCCACAGGGACTGCCTTTCTGGCAGCGGTTGCGCCGCGCTTCGTGCTCTATGCCGCCGGCTATGCGAACCGTTTCGGCCTGCCCAACCCGGCGGTGCGCGAGCGGGTAGCGGTCCAGGGTGCCGCCCAGCTCGACACCGCGAGTGCGGGTGCCATTAGCTTTCGGCTCGGGCCTACCGGCATCGAAGGACCCTGGTCATTCCGCCGGGAGCACAAGCGCCTGTGGAGCCACCGCGTGCAGCCGATTTCAAACCACTCGATTTCGAGCCGCAAGGGCGCACGGGATTGAGATCCGATTCATTCCCGCAAGCAGGGGGAACATCCGAAACTGCTGTCGCTATCCGAACTGCCGGGGCTGGAAGCCCACGGGATTGACGATGGCGGCACTGTCGCCCGTGGCCCGAATCACGAATAACCCCTGGTTCTGCGCATACTGGTCGCTCGCTTGCTCCGCGCGCAGATAGGCCACCGCACCCAGCACCTTATGGGTGCTGTACTCGGGCAGGTAGTGCCTGGCTCGATGGAGGCGCTCGATGAACTTGTCGACCAAGCCGACCCGCAGGGTCGTCTTCACCTCTACGATGACGATCTCCTCGCCATCGTGCGCAATGATGTCGAACTCGTAATTCTCCCCATTGCGACATCCCTTGCGCCGGGTCGAGGTATCCTGGACCTGGATTCCCCGCTTGCCCAACAAGTGAACCAGATCTCCTTCCACCAGGCTCTCCATCAGCTTGCCCCACTGGCCCTCGAACAGGTCCTGCAGGGCCTTCATCTTCTTGTCCGTTTCCCGGAGTATGCGGTCCGTTTCCTGGAACTTACGGTCCGTATCCTGGAACTTACGGTCCGTTTCTTGGAACTTACGGTCCGTATCCTGGAACTTACGGTCCGTTTCCTGGAACTTACGGTCCGTATCCTGAAACTTACGGTCCGTATCCTGGAACTTACGGTCTGTTTCCTGGAACAGTTGCCAAACTTTCTCGAAATTCAATGCAGTTTCCATCATAAAAGCGATCTTCGGTCGCTGAAGGTTTTCCCCTCACTCAGGGGACTCGGCTGCGGTCGGCCACCGATTTCGGAGACGCGTTGACAGCGCTTAGTTCGGGACGGAGGGAAGATCAAAATTAGGATAGCAGCTGTTTGCCTTCGGAACCATGAGGTTGTGCTAACATGCCGTTATCCGGCGCCACATGACAGACACAATGTCGGGGAAATACTTTGTCCATGAACGGTCTTCGGAATAGCGGTCTACTCCTGCTGCTGGTCCTGGTCGTCGGTTGTGCCTCGGTTCCCGGCGACCCCGACCCCAGGGATCCCATGGAGTCTTACAACCGTGCGATGTACAAATTCAATCAAGTGGTCGACGATGCGATCTTGAAGCCCGTTGCAAAGGGATACAAGGCCATTACACCGGAGCCCGTGGACCGCGGCATCACCAACTTCTTCAACAACCTCGCGGACGTAACCTCGGCGCTCAACAATCTGTTCCAGTTCAAGCCTTCCCGGGCCGGATCGGATCTGGGGCGCCTGGCCGTGAATACCACCATCGGCGTACTCGGCTTCTTCGATGTAGCGACCGACATGGGGCTCCCGAGCTACAAGGAAGATTTCGGTCAGACCTTCGGTTACTGGGGCGACGATTCCAGCCCCTATCTGGTGTTGCCCTTCTTAGGATCCAGCACCATACGCGACACCATCGGGCTGGGCGGAGACATCGCTGCCAACCCATTATTTTATATCGATAATAGGCCTGTTACTTGGGGGCTGACTGGCCTCGACGTCACCGACACCCGGGCCGATCTATTGACCGCCGGAGACCTCCTGAAAGAGGCGGCCATCGATCCCTACGCCTTCACCCGCGATGCCTACCTGCAGCACCGCCGCAATAAAATCTTCGACGGGAACCCCCCCGAGGAAGAAGACGACTGGGAGGACGAGTCGGGCGCAGCCGATGCCGCGGCGGATGCTGGGTGAAGCGGCGATATATTCTATTCTCACCGCAAGAAACTACGAATCACGCGCATCTCCGCGGAAAATTGACCTGTCTGCCCGTAGCCTGCAGGAGCAGATGGCGACAGATTCGCGTGGATTCGTGTAATTCGTAGTTTCCCACGACCCTTGTTATCCGGCGGATCGACCGCGTCCTGCACCGCCTGCGGCATGCCTGGGGTGACAAGGAATAGGCGCGTAGTCAACCCAGGAATCCGCTTGCCAGTCCGCCGGTACGTCTTCGCGGGGCGGGAGCGGGATTCCGCATTTGCCGGCGAAGTAGCGGTGGAAGGCGAGACTCGGGGTCAGCTCCGGATGGAAGACGGTGACCAGAATGTCGCGGTCTTCCGCGGCGGCGCAATAGTCGTCGATCTCGAGCAGGGGCGACACGGCCGTGCCGAGGCGGAGGATCTTCGGGGCCCGAATGAAGGTGAGCGGGATGGGTTCGGGGGCGACCGCCGGGACCTGCAGGGTGCGGTTGAAGCTGTCGAGCTGGCTGCCGAAGGCGTTGCGTTGGACCCGGATATCCATAAGCCCCAAGCTTGCCGTCTCGCCCACCACCTCCCGCGCTAGGAGGATAGCCCCGGCGCAGGTGCCCCAGAGCTTGAGTCCGGCCCGCAAGCCTGCTGCGATCTCGCGGTCGAGCCCGTAGCGGCGCAGCAGACGGCTCAGGCAGGTGCTCTCGCCGCCGGGCAGGATCAATCCGGTCAGACCCTCAAAGTCCGCCGCCTGCCTCACCCGCCTGGCCGGCAGGCCTAGGGCGGCGAGGTGCGCCAAGTGTTCGACCACGCCCCCTTGCAGAGCGAGGACCCCGATGATGCCCGACATGGAGCGAATTCCCTGGTACACCTGCGCCTAATTAACGAAAACAGGGAGGAATTTCCTGTTTCTGACCCCCTCTCCCGGCGGGACAGGGGCTTTTGCGCTCCTGCCATACCTTCTTCGATCCAGCATAGAACCACTGATTAACACCGATAGACACGGATGAATTTACAATGCAACCCGTTTCCATTCCAGCCGTGCCCTGCGGAACTTCGGAACCACACCGAGTTTCGGCCCGGTGATTTTCAAGTACACGAACCAATCCGTGTCTATCTGTGTTCATCCGTGGTTCTTGTTTTCGGTATTTGTGCGCATTCGCACTGGTTACCAGCCTCGCTCGGCCAGACGCGCCTCCTTGGGGATGGTGGGGATCTCAATGCCGGCCATGGGTTCGCCTAAGCCGGCGGATACCTCCAGGATCTTTTCCGGGTCGTCGGCATAGGTGGTGGCCTGGACGATGGCGGCGGCGCGGCGCTCGGGGTCGCCCGACTTGAAGATGCCCGAGCCGACGAATACGCCGTCGCAGCCGAGCTGTATCATCAGCGCGGCGTCTGCCGGTGTGGCGATGCCGCCGGCGGCGAAGTTCACAACCGGCAGCCGCCCGGCCTCCCGGACCTTGAGCGCCACCTCGTAGGGGAGCCCCTGATCCTTGCAGAAACCCGTGAGCTCCTCCCGCGGCATGTGGTGGAGGGTGCGGATCTCCCGATTCATGGTGCGCATGTGGCGCACCGCCTCCACTACGTTGCCGGTGCCCGCTTCGCCCTTGGTGCGGATCATCGCCGCCCCTTCGGCGATGCGTCGGCAGGCCTCGCCCAGATTGCGGGCACCGCACACGAAGGGGATGGAGAACCGGGTCTTGTCGATGTGGCTCTCCTCGTCGGCCGGGGTGAGCACCTCGCTCTCGTCGATATAGTCGATCTTCAACGCCTCGAGCAACTGGGCCTCGACGAAGTGTCCGATGCGCACCTTGGCCATGACAGGAATGGATACGGCGGCCTGAATCGCCTGAATCAGGCCGGGGTCGGACATGCGTGCCACGCCGCCTTCGCTGCGGATGTCCGCCGGCACGCGCTCCAGGGCCATGACAGCCACGGCGCCCACCTCCTCGGCGATGATGGCTTGCTCCGGCGTGGTCACGTCCATGATGACGCCGCCCTTGAGCATTTGTGCCAACTGCGCATTCAAAACAAGTCGTTCAGCGGTCACTGTGGTACTCCGTATTCGCGAGCTCTGGGAGGCTAAGTGCCGTCAGGAGGTGGATTTTCAAGCCCATTGCCTCGCGGCGCTCGGCCTGTGTGTTGTAGCCCCAGCAGGCCAGGTGCAGGCGGACGACCGCCAGGTCCGGACGGGCGAGAAATCGCTTCAAGGTAGCCAGCCGGTCTTCCACCAGATGGATCGGGCGGCCGGGATAGTGTGCCATGAGATAGCGCACTACCGCCTCCTTCGACATCCCGCGGTCCAGACCGAAGATATGCTCGGCATCGAAACGCACGTCCTTGTGTTCGAGCAACCGGGCGACGAACCGCTCTTGCTTGGTGGTGACGATGTAGCAGTCGGTTCCGGGTGGGAGCGCGTTCAAGACGCGGCGCGTCCCTGGGTACAGAGGGCTCAGCACCAACCATCCCTGCGGATCCGCTTGGAGCCAGCGGTCGCGAACCGCCCCGTACAGTCGCTTCAAACCTGCTGTATCCGTACCGGACCTTTCAACCACCTCATGGATCCGGTGCGGAAAGGTCTCGAGCAGCGCCTCCGGGTCTTCCCCGTCCTTGAGTAGACGCATCATCAGGATCGCCTGGTAGCCCGTTTCGATCACCGGTCGAGCGCGGCAATAATGCTCCAGGAGCGACTGCGGCGGCACTGCCTCTACCATATCCTCCCACAGGGTCGTCGCCGCCTTCCAGCCGGTAATGCCGGTCTCCCGGGCGCTGTCGCAGAGGACACCATCGAAATCCAATGCGAGCACGGACATGGGTTCACCTCACGTTTTTCCGAATACCCCTCGAATTTGAATACTTTCGAATTCATCATCTCAGTTTTTTACCGGCATCAACAGTTGCCGGTCCAGTTACTGAGGTATCATTTACACACCACAGTCCCACTTCCAGATTATAGGGAGCGGCAAGCTTTGCATCTTCCAAACGCTTTGCGTTTTTATGGTAGACCCTGATTTTTTGTAGGTCCGGACGTATCGCACCTTTGGCAGTGCTTTTGTAGTCAGGATTAGGCACTGTCAGATGCTCATTGTAGTTCCAATCGTAACGATCTAATGCTTTGCATCGCCATAACCCAAATTTCACAGCAACACTATCGCCTTCTCTCGTGCCTGTTACCGTCACGTTGCTGTGTAGCTGAAATCCACGTAGCGAAGTAAATAAATCACGTTCTTGTTCGCTCCCCCTGAGCTGAATTCGTGTAATCTCGGCTATCGTTCCACCGATTTCTACAAGGCTTTGGTAAGTCATAGATAGTTTTCCGGTACCGTTCCAGCGGCCATCTTGCAGGCGAGGAATAATCCCCGCCCACTTTCTTGTTTTTCCAATACGGGCTTTTTCTTCAGTTAAAAACACACGGCGGTGGTAAACTTGAGCTGCTTTTATTTTTGTGTGGTTTATCAAATAGACTGGCGCAGAAAATTGAAGCAGTGCTTTAGGATTGCGATTATCGAGATACGCCCGCAAAAACCGCGAAGCAAGAGGTACGTTACCATTTATTTTCTGCTTTTCAATCTTAGCTGCAAGCCGCCCATACCAAGCCGCTACTTCAGTTACGCTGTATTTCGCCAATATATCAGTCATGTTTTGGTTCCGTTATTTCTCAGTTATGGAAGCAAGAGAATCATAAGCCTGGTGTAAACGGGAGCTGATCTCCAGTACATCGAAGGTTGCGACGTTTCCCTCGACACCGCTTTGCATGACATTAACGTTAAGGTCAAAGCATTCATCATTGGTCGTAGAAAGTAGACCAAAGCTGCTGCCGCCCGGACCAAAAAACGGTGCTGTAGTTTGGGCACGAGCACCCACAGACGGGAATCTCCCCGCCCGTTCGCTCAAAGGTGTCGTGACCAGTGAGCGTTCATATTCTGCTCGATTGAGGAACGTACCTGCCGGCCCGATCTCAACCGCTGCAGATAGAATGTAACCAGGGTCGCTGGCAGGTGGCTGATACACGAATACATAAATTATTTTCCCATCCTCCAGAGTGGCAGAAAACTTTCCAGAGCCAACGACGGATCGAAAAAGGTCTTTCGTAACAATTTTATTCCATAGATCAAACTCCTCCGAACCGAAATTTTCCACGGAATTGCTTAGCGTAGATGATGACAGCATCAACAACAAAACAGCTGCTTTGACTGCTGAAAATTTTATGTTGATCTCTCTAGCCTTCAACACGGCCATGGCAACACCTTCCGTCCCATGATGTTCCCGTTGACTACGCGCAGGTACATCAGGCACCGCCGGTACCGGCCGGTCGGCGGCCGATGGAGAAATAGGTGAGTCCCGCCGCGGTAACGACCTCGGGGTCGAACATATTGCGGCCGTCGAAGAGGAGGGGGTGGTTGAGTTTGCGCGCGATCGCCGCGAAGTCCGGGCTGCGGAACTCGGTCCATTCGGTGACGATGACCAGGGCATCCGCGCCTTCCAAGGCGGACATGGCGTCTTGGGTAAGGATCAGGTCATCCCGCTTGCCATAGATCCGAAAGGCCTCCTCCCTCGCAACCGGATCGAAGGCCCGAACGCGGGCGCCGGCGTTCCAGAGGGACTCTATGAGCCTGCGGCTGGGGGCCTCGCGCATGTCGTCCGTGTTGGGTTTGAAGGCCAGTCCCCAGAGCGCGATCGTGCGGCCCGTCAAGCCGCCGACGAAGTGATCGGCGATTTTCTCGAACAGGACGCCTTGCTGGCGCCGGTTGATCGACTCCACCGCGTTCAGGAGTCGGGCTTCGTATCCAATGGCCCGGGCCGTCCGCCCCAGGGCGCGCACGTCCTTCGGGAAGCAAGAGCCGCCGTACCCGCAACCGGGGTAGATGAACCGGTAGCCGATACGGGGGTCGGACCCGATGCCGATTCGGACCTTTTCGATGTCCGCGCCCAGCGCCTCGGCGATGTTGGATAGCTCGTTCATAAAGCTGATCTTGGTCGCCAGCATGGCGTTGGCGGCGTACTTGGTGAGCTCCGCCGAGCGCACATCCATCAGCATGACCCGGTCATGGTTACGGTTGAACGGGGTATAGAGGGCACGCAAGAGCTCGGCGGTACGCGGGTTGTCGGTGCCGACGATAATACGGTCCGGCCGCATGAAGTCCTCGATCGCCGCCCCCTCCTTGAGGAATTCGGGATTGGAGACCACATCGAACTCGATGTCCGATCCGCGTGTAGCCAGGGCTTCCCTGACCGTTTCGGCGACCTTGCCCGCGGTACCCACCGGCACCGTGGATTTGTCGACCAGGATGCGATAGGTATCCATGTGCTCCCCGATGGTCCGAGCGACGGTCAGCACATGCCGCAGATCAGCGGAGCCGTCTTCGTCCGGCGGGGTGCCGACGGCGATGAACTGAAACAGCCCGTGCGCAACGCCGGCTGCCGCGTCGGTCGAGAACGACAGGCGTCCCGTGTCACGGTTCTTCTTTACCAATTCCTCGAGACCCGGCTCGTGGATGGGAATACCGCCGCCCTCGAGCACAGCGATCTTGGCGGGATCGATGTCGACACAGAGCACCTTGTTACCGACTTCGGCCAGGCAGGCCCCGGTCACCAGGCCGACATAGCCGCTGCCGAAAATGGTCACGTCCATCGCAAGTTCCAGTGGTGTAGCAGGTTGACGGGCCGGATCGAGAAAGACACCGCCGGCACGTG